>JAUSIH010000054.1 GCA_030648205.1 Dehalococcoidia bacterium
AGCCGCGGGCGCAGGGCGCGACGCCGTCGGCGCGGGCGCGGCGGGGGCTGGCTGCGCCGCCGGGGAGCACGATGCCAACACAAGGACTAACACGAGGGCCAGGGGCGCCAGAATCCGCACAGGTGAACGCATGAGTCCCTCCTTTTTGCCTGTGTGACGTCTCCACATGAGACGCCATCGCATGGGGCGGGCCGTCTCAATCTTCGCGATGCCGTTATCCGGCGGTGCGCTGGCCGCGGCCTTGCGCGGCGGCGTCCATGACGGCGCGCACGATCTTGTCGTAGCCGGTGCAGCGGCAGAGGTTCCCCGCGATGGCGAGCCGCACCTCGTGCTCGGTGGGGTTGGGGTTCCGGTCGAGGAGCGCCTTGGCGGACACCAGGAAGCCCGGTGTGCAGAAGCCGCACTGGAGCGAGCCGTGTTCCATGAAGCTCTGCTGGACCGGATGCAGCCTGCCGTCCTTGGCAAGCCCTTCCACGGTGGTCACCTTGTGGCCGTCCGCCTCCAGGGCGAAGACCAGGCACGAGTCCACGGGCTTGTCGTCGAGCAGGACGGTGCATGAGCCGCAGTTGCCGTTGCCGCAGCCCTCCTTGGTCCCGTAGAGGCTCAGTCCCTCGCGCAGGGCGTCCAAAAGCGTCTGCCGCGAGTCCACCAGGAGCTCGTAACGCTCGCCGTTCACCGTCATTGAAATGGGCTTCTTCACGACCTTACCCCCTGTCCCCCTCTCCTCACAAGGAGGGGGGATGAACACTTCTGGGAGACACCCCTATAACCCGGCAGGGGGCTTCACCCCCTGCATCTCCGTGTTGCAAGGCATACGTCAGTGGTGTCATCGTTTGCACACCTAAGACTCACCCGTCACGCCAAGCTGCTTCAGGCAAGCGTACAACGTCCGCTGGGTGAGCACGTTGACCAGGTGGCGACGGTAGTCCGCCGAGCCGCGCACATCACTGATGGGCTTGCATGCGGCGGCGGCCAGCGCGCCCGCTTCTCGGATGGCCTCGGCGTCAAGCGGACGCCCGCGCAGGCGCTCTTCCGCCTCGTGCGCGCGCAGAGGCACGGGCGCCACGGACGCCAGGGCGATGCGCGCATCTTTGCACACGCCCTTCGCGCCCAGCACGACGACGCTGCCGACGCCCGCCACGGCTATGTCCATCTCGTTCCGCGGAATGAAGCGCAGGTAGTTGCCCGCGCTGCGTGCCGGAGGAGGCGGCACGATGATCTCCACCAGAAGCTCGCCAGGGGCAAGCGCCGTCTTGCCCGGCCCGACGAAAAACTCAGTCAGGGGAAGCTGGCGACGCCCCCGCGGCCCCGCGACGACCGCCGTCGCGTTGAGCGCCAGGAACGCCGGTGCGGTGTCGGCGGAGGGCGCCCCGTTGCACAGGTTTCCGCCGACGCTTGCCCTGTTCTGTATTTGCAGCGAGCCGACCAGGCTGCACGCGTCCACGATGATGGGGTATTTCTCCCTGACGACCGGGTGCTCGTAGATGGTGCTGCAGGGCACTCCCGCGCCCAGGCGCAGCCCGCGGCGTTCCACGTAGTCCAGCCGCATCAGGTCGGGGATGCGCTTGATGTCCACAATCAGGGATGGGCTGCGGCGTCCCTCCTTCATTTGGGCGATGAGGTCGGTGCCCCCGGCCAGGCAACGGGCGTCGCCGTTGGCGCGCGCCAGCAGGGCGACGGCCTCCTTCACTGTGCGGGGCGCTGCGTATTCGAATTCGCGCACGGGCAAAGCTCCTTCCCGTTCACTCAGGATAGGGCGATGTTTTCGACAATCCGGCCCTCGTCGCCGCTGTTGGCGGTGGGTATGACGGGCATGTACGTCGCGCCGTGCAAGAGCTATCGCCCCTTGAACACGGGCTGCCGTTTCTCACGCCACGCGGCGTGCGCCTCCTTGTTGTCCTCGGTCATCTCCAGCAAAAGGAAGCGGTAGACGTCGGCGACAGCGGCGTCGTTGATGTTCGGGATGTCCAGGCCGCGACTGACCGATTCCTTGGTCAGCCTGACGGCCAGCGGCGGCAGATTCGCCAGCTTTTCCGCGGTCTTGCGCGTAAGGGGCATGAGTTCAGCCAGCGGCACCACTTTGTTGAAGAGACCCAGTCGGTAGCCGTCCTCCGCCGTGATGCGCTCGCCGAGCAGCGCCATCTCCATCGCCTTGCCCTTGCCCACGAAGCGCGCCATGCGCGGCGCGCCGGCGTACGCGGGCATGATGCCAAGCGCGACCTGCGGCATGCCCATCTCCGCGCCCTCGGCGGCGTAGAGAATGTCGCAGCAGAGACATATCTGACAGCCGATGCCGATGGCATAGCCGTTGACCGCGGCGACGACCGGCTTGGAGAACTCGTGCACGGAGTCGAACGCGCGGCGCGTGACCTTGTGCGCGCGGTCCAGCCCGCCGCCGATGGTCTTGACGATGTGAGCATTCGGGTCCTTAAGGTCCGCGCCTGCGGAGAACGCCTTGCCCTCCTGATTGCCCGTCAGAATGGCGACGCGCACATTCTCGTCGTCGTCCATGAGCGTGAACACGTCCGCGATCTCGCGGCTCGTGGTGTCGCTCCAGGCGTTGCGGCGTTCGGGGTTGTTGATGGTGATGGTGGCGACGCTGTTCTCGATGCCGAAGAGGATGGTCTTGTACGCGGGATAGTCCATGTAGGAACCCTCCTGTCTCTTGTTCCCGCCGTGGGCGGCGGACGTGTGGTACGCCATTGCGGTGCAATTGGAGGGGCAGCGACCGCGTGCTATTATAGTCGTGGTTGCTATGCGCGTCAACGCGCGTCCGTGAGCGCAGCCGCTCGTGGTGAACTTGTCGAACCATGAGCGGCGGCTTTCTGCAGATACGCTTGTGAAAGGCTTGGGAGGCTCCTCCTCATGCAAATCTTCGACATCAGCGTTCCCATCCATCCGTCCATGCACGTGTACCCCGGCGACGCCCCAGTTGACGTAACGCAGACGGCGTCCATCGTTAAGGGCGGCTATTTCAACACCTCGCGCCTCGCCTTCACGGCGCACTGCGGGACGCACGTGGACGCGCCGCGCCACGTCACCACCAGCGGAATCGCCGTGGACGAGCTGCCGCTGGACGTGTTCATGGGCAAGGCGCTTGTGGTCGGCCTGCCGGACGAGCCGCTCATCACGACCGCGAGCCTGGGGCGGGCGCGCATCCCGGAAGGGACGGAGCGGCTGCTGTTGAAGACGCGCAACTCAGGACTCTGGCGTCGCGAGGGGTTCCAGAAGGACTTTGCCTACCTGACGGAGGAGGCGGCGCAGTACCTGGTGGCGCGGCGGGTGCGGCTGGTCGGCGTTGACTACCTGTCGGTGGAGGGGTTCGGCGTGACGCCGCCGCGGACGCACTGGGCGCTGCTGCGGCATGGCGTCGTGGTGATTGAAGGGCTGGACCTGAGCGGCGTGGAGCCGGGCGAGTACACGCTGGCCTGTCTGCCGCTGCGGGTGCGCGGCGCGGACGGCGCTCCGGCGCGCGCCGTGCTGATAAGGGAGTAATTAAAAGATAACTTGTCACTCGTATTGCACTCGTATAACGCAGGAGGTTCAGATGACAACTCAACGGTTTAAGCAATACCTCCACCGCACGTGGCTCCCTGGTGAGTTTAGCGGTGGGCTTCGGTCGCTTATAAATGCTTTTGCAGACAAGTCAAAAAGCGTCAGTATTAAATGGGACCGAAGATTATCAGGTGGTTTCAGTGAGCAAAAGGAGGTGTCAATATCTGATATTGGCTCTGTCGAGACATTGAAAAATGGTTCTTCTATTGCCGTGCATTTTACTACCTTAAATGGCGAAGGGGTATACATGAGTCTGCAAGACTGGGGAGATTCTATTCTCGCGATATACAGCGGAGATTCTGCTGAAACACTTTTGAGTCTATGCACTCAGGCAGAGAAAGAGCTAGGCTTTACTGAGTATGTAGCTTCAGAGAATGTGAGAGAGCCGCCTGCTAGTGATACCAACAGCAGAGGTACCTCTCGGCTACGGTGTTTTTTGTCTTATCGTTTCTATATTCGCTCTGAGCAAGCATCAGTGCAGATTCAGAAATTCTTGGCTTTATTGGGGGTCGAGGTTGTAACAGGGACTGGGTATGAGCCACGATCTATTAGTGATAAAGTCAAGGAAAGATTGTCAAAAGAGAAGCCGGACTTCCTAGTATACTTGCTAACCGCAGATGGTGAATCTGCATGGATTCGTGACGAAATGGCGGGCGCGAAGGCTCTTGGCGTTCCAATTGTGCCCGTTGTCGAGGAAAATACAACTCTGCAGACAGGTATTTTAGGTGACTCGGAATATATCACGTTCACGCAGGGCCACATAGGGGATAGTTTTCTGAAGTTGCTGGAGGCCGTGAATTACGTCCGTCGCACAAGGAATTATCCAAAAGATAGTGCAAGTAATACAAGTGAAGAGGGTGCGAAGTAAGGTGTTGATAGGAGGGTTCTATGTCTGACCTGAAAGGCGTCCTCGTCGCCACGCTCACACCCTTCACCCCGGGGGGCCGCGAGATTGACCTCGACTGGGTCCCGCGACATCTGGCGTACCTCAGCGCCCGCGGCGCGGACGCCGTCGTGCCGTGCGGCACCAACGGAGAAGGCCCCTCGCTGAACGTCGCCGAGCACAAGGCGCTGATTGACACCGTGCTGGCGCACAAGGGTACGCTGGGCGTCGTCGCGGGCACGGGCTTCGCGTCGCTCACCGACACCATTGAGGTGTCACGCTACGCCACGGAGCGCGGCGCGGACGGCGTGTTGATCGTCCCGCCGTTCTACTTCAAGAGCCTGTCGCTGCGTGGCCTCTTTGAGTACTACGCCACGGTCATTCGCGCCCTGCCGCCAGAGGTGCGAGTGCTCCTCTACAACATCCCCAAGTACTCCGGCGTCGAGATAACCGACGCGCTGGTGGACGGCCTGCTGCAGGCGTTCCCCCGGCAGCTCTACGGCATCAAGGACACTTCGGGAAGGCCGGAGCAGTCGGCCCACTACATCGAGAAGTTCCCCGCGTTGCGCATCTACTCCGGCGGCGACGACCTCGTTCTCTCCGCGCTGCGGTTCGGCGCGGCGGGCGCGGTGACGGGCGTGGGGAACGTCGTGCCCCACATGGTCAAGGCGGTGCAGCAGGCATACGCCACCGGCGGCGACGCCGAGCGGGCGCAGAAGCGGTTGAGCCAGGTGAAGGACATATTCCGGCGCTACCCGGAGTATGCCGCCCTGAAGCTCGCCGTCTCCCTGGCGACGGGCCTGCCGCGCGTCGGCGTGCGCCCGCCCATCGAGGAGCTGACGCCGGAGCAGGGAGCGGCGCTGGAGAAGGAGCTGCGCCCCGTTCTGAGCGAGGGGTAGCGTAATGGGTCAATTTGCGGGACTCGCGGGTAGTCGGATTGTCCAGCCGCTGGTGATGGGATGGGGAGGCGAATTAAGTTTCCCGAGGGGGGATTGACAATCAATAGCTATTGTGTTCCAATTTAGGGTGAAGAGCCAGATGTGATTCCCGGGCGGAGTCACTCCTGGCTCTTATTATGTGGCGGGTGTTGTGGGGGGAGTCGTTGGCGCTTGTTCCTCTACCTGACCAGCCCCGTCGAATACGTGGTGCATCCGCTCCGACATGAAGTATATCCCGTACCATGGTTGAGTTCCTGTCGGCGGTGTTAAGTCAACAGTCTTCTGCTCAACGATCTTGTAATACCTGGCGATGGCAGATAGAAATGAATCACCCCTAGGGATGGATCTGTTCAAATTGTTCTCCTGGTAAATCCGCACCACTCCAGCAATCATGTCGGCAACTTGGATGCCAGGGGTATATCTTGAATCAACAAAAAAAGGACTTTCGGCCAGGTGAGTAAGGGATTGGCCCTGACGAGATTTGAAAAGCCAATTACTGAATCGTTCCGCGAGTTGGTTATACTGACTTCCGTTCCCATCAAACATTATCGCGCCAAGCTCTGTTGGCGATTCAGTTTCCACGAAGCGGTTAACACGCTGGAGAATGTTACGGAATGGCATTGGCAAGACATCTTTGTCTGTGGGTGGAGGCGTTAAGGGCCTTTCCATCACGACAGCGAAAAGGGTGAGATGCGCATTCCTCACCATTTCGAAGAAAGCTTCAACGAACTCTCTTTTGTCAGGCCGTCTTCGAAACGTTGCTCTCGTTACCAAGTCCTTCGCTTTCATTTCGATCTCAAACTGTTCTTTGCCTAGGAGACTGCTCTTAAGGCGAAAGATCTGGGTGTTAAGGTTCTTTAGCTCACTTGCCTCAAAGCAAGCAGCCGCAAGCACAGGCCGCGAACTGGAGTCGTTCGGATGGGGGTGTCCACTTTCGTCGATGAATGCGAATATCATGGGATGGATTATAGACGCACATCCATCACGGCACAACGTTTTGAATTGACGCCCTCAAATAATCCACGACTTCAAATTGACCCACTACTAGCGATAGCCGCTCCTTGCCGAAAAGGGCGAGCGTCAGCTATAATATCGAATGACGCGCAGGCGGATTCAGACGGACCGCGAGCCTGACCCATCGGCCAGGGCGGCGTAGCAAGGCGGAGCGACGAGAGCGATGGAACGGGTAGTTGTAACCGGTATAGGCATTGTCTCCCCGGTGGGCCTCGATACGGAGTCGAGCTGGAAAAGCCTCACGGAAGGCCGCTCCGGCGCCGGCCCCATCACCGCCTTTGACGCGACGCAGTTCGAGACGCGCATTGCGGCGGAGGTCAAGGGCTTCGACCCTCTGAAGTACGTTGACCGGAAGGAAGCCCGGCGCATGGACCGGCTCGACCAGTTGGCCGTCGCGGCGGCGAAGGAGGCCCTGGACAACGCCAACCTGAAGATAACGCCGGAGATCGCCACCGACGTCGGTGTCACGGTCAGTTCCGGCATCGGCGGCATCACGACGCTGGGCGAGGGCTTCAAGACGCTCTTCGAGAAAGGCCCGTCGCGGGTCAGCCCCTTCCTGATTCCCATGTTGATTGTGGACATGGTAGGTGGCTATATCTCCATCCTGTACGGCGCCAAGGGGCCGAACTTCGCCATGGTCTCCGCCTGCTCCAGCAGCGCGGACGCCCTGGGTGAGGCCGCGGAGATCATCCGGCGCGGCGACGCCCGTGCGATGATTGCGGGAGGCGCTGAGGCGGCCATCGTGCCCATAGGCGTTTCGGGTTTCGGCAACATGGGCGCTCTGTCCCGTCGTAACGACGCGCCGGAGAAGGCGAGCCGCCCCTTCGATAAGGACCGGGACGGCTTCGTGATGGGCGAGGGCGCCGCCATCCTCATCCTGGAGAGCGAGACGTTCGCGCAGGCGCGGGGCGCACGCATCCTGACCGAGCTGGCCGGCTACGGCGCCACCGCCGACGCGTTCCACATCACCGCGCCCGCTGACCGGGGCGAAGGCGCCACGCGGGCGATGCGTATCGCGCTACGCAAGGCGGGGCTTCAGGCCACGGACGTCCAGTACATCAACGCCCACGGGACATCCACGCCTCTGAACGACAAGCTGGAGACGCAGGCCATCAAGGACTTCTTCGGGGAGCACGCCTACAAGGTGGCCGTCAGTTCCACCAAGTCCATGTCCGGCCACATGCTGGGCGCGGCGGGAGCGTTTGAGGCGGCCGTCTGCGTTCTGTCCATTCAGCACGGGATCATCCCGCCCACCATCAACTATGAGACGCCGGACCCCGAGTGCGACCTGGACTACGTCCCGAACGTCGCTCGCCGAACGCCGGTAAGGGTGGCGATGACCAACTCCCTGGGCTTCGGCGGCCACAACACAAGCCTTGTCTTCCGCGAGTGGCGGAGCCGGTAGTTCCGCTTCCTGAACAACCCTCTTTCAGGGCACGTCCACCCCTGTCCTGGTTGCTTAAGCTCGGCATACCGGTTTTTGTATCCGTTACGCGGGCAACTGCGGCGCTATTTTCGCGGCGAGCGTGTTCATGAACGTGTCCTTGTCCGCCATGTGCACGCCGAGCCACAGGTTCTTCGCCCCAGCCGCGTGAATCCGGCGCAACTGCTCCACGCACTCGTCCGGAGTGCCGCCCACCAGAAAGCGGTCCGCCATGTACTTCAGCAGGCCAAGCTCCTCCAGCAGCACGCCGTTCGGCTTGTTCGCGCCCACCTTCACGTGCTCATGAAAAACGTAGTTCTCCTGCAGCTTCCGCACGGCGGGCAGCAACTCCGGCGGCAGCCGCTTGCCCTCCGGCGAGAAGCGGAACGAGTGGTTCGCCGTGGCCGCGAGGCTATTCTTCATCTCCTGCGTCGCTGCCTTGCGGCTCGTGGACGGATTCATCTTGCACAGCCACCAGATGTCCATGTCCTCCACGCGGCGGCCTGACTCCTTCGCGCCCGCGTCTATATGCTCCAGCGTGTCGTGGATCACCTCCGGCAGCAGCCCCGTGCCGACGATTACGCCGTCCCCGTGGCGTCCGGCGTAGCGCAGCGTCTTCGGCCCGCCCGCTGCTATATAGACGGGGATGCGCCGCTTCGCCCACGTCAGCCGGATGGTCTTGCCGTGGTACAGCGTCAGCCCGCTGTCCCACAGCTCGCGCAGCGCGCGGATGTAGTGGTCAAGCTCCTCGATGGACGTTGGCTTCAGGCCCAGGTTGTACACCGCGCTGTCGCCCGTGCCGATGCCGATGACTGTCCGGCCCGGCGCAAGCTCCTCAATGCTGCTGACGGCGCTGGCGGTAACCGCGGGATGGCGCGTGACCGGATTCGTGACCCACGGGCCTATGATCGCGCGCTTCGTGTTGAGCGCCGCGAGCGTCAGGCACACGTACAACTCGCGGTACGCCGTCTGTGAGTCGCCCACCACCACGTCAAAGCCGAGCGAATCGGCCAGCCTGACGTGCCTGACGAACTCGGAAAGGTCTTCCGCCACCAGCGTCATGCGGAATTTCATCTCTCTACCCCTGCTCCGGAAATACGATGCGGCGCGAACTACTCCTGCTCTCGCCAAACATCGGAATGAAGCAGCCGTGCGGGCCGACGCGACGGCGGACGGGTCTATTCCCCTCGGCAACGGAGACGGAGAGAGAGTCAGGGCGTGGGGTTAACCACTCCTCAGCAGCGCCGTCACCTCGCGCACGTCCGGCACGTCCTCCAGCCGCGCCAGCATCCCGATGGCGCGCTCAACGCGCTCGCCCGGCAGCGGCGACTGGGCATGGCGCGCGCACCGGCGAAACTTGTCGCCAAGCTCCACCAGCGTCAGCGGCTCGCCCGGATGGCCGCGCACGCGTTCGACGACCACGCGGTGCGTCGCCCCGCCGCGCATCGTGACCTCCACGACGACGGGCGTCAGGATGAGGCCGGGCCTGTCCAGCGACGGGTCCATCACGCACTCCACGCGCCGCGCCAGCGCCAGGACGCGGGGGTCGCGCATGGTCTTCTCGTTCATCTCGTCCAGGAACACGTCGCCGAGCACGGCGGCGGTCGCGACGGCGAACGGCGCGCTGAACTGCGCCTCCAGGAACGACGGCGGGGCGCGCTTGACCTCGATGGGATGGCACACGCGCTGGTAGCCGTGCTTGTTGATGCGCACGACGATGCGTTCGATGGCGTCCCACGCGATGCCGTGCTGCTTCGCCAGCCTGCGCATCCCCTCGATGGGCCGGTGCGTGAAGCCGCCGCACGCGTACACCTTCACCGTCGCCTGCGTGTTCAGGTAGCGCTCGCCCAGGCCAGCGGTCAGCCTCTCGACGTCCATCCCGCCGACGCTGTAGTGCCGCGCGAGGCCGTACTCGCCGAGGATGACCTTCGTCGGCCCGGTGACGCCCTGTCGCGCGAGCCACGCGGAGAGGAAGCCCGCCTTCGCCGCCAGCGCGTACTGGAGCTGGTAGACGCTCGCGCCCTCGCGGTGCATCTGCCACGTGCCGGACACCTGCTCCAGCGCGATGCCCAGCGCGCTGACCATGCGCTCTTCGTCGAAGCCGAACACGCGGCCCGCCGCCGCAGCCGCCGCGAACGGCGCGTACACCTCCGGGCACCACGGGCGGTCGCCCGGCTCCGAGCGCAGCGCCGACCGTATGCGGATGCCCGTGTCCGTCGCCAGCGCCACGGCGGCGACGAGCGTCCTGCCGTCGTCCTTCCGCGCTTCGGAAGGACCTCCGGCCTCGGCGGCGGCCAGCGCCGACATGACCGGCGCGATGGCCGGGTGCTCGCCGACTGTCTCGTCCATGTCGTCGAGGTCGGTCACGCGGGCGAGCGCGGCGTTGGCGAAGACGGCGTGCGGCGCGGGGAGCCTGTCCGCGTAGCCGAGCAGGGAGCACTCCGGGGCGCCGCCCCACGCGCGCGCGATGTCCGCGGCGGTCCGGCCGAGCGGCATGCCGCCGCCAGCAAGCGCCGTGCCGAGCGTGTCCATGATGGAGCGCCGGGCGGCCTCCCGCGCGGCGCGCGGGATGACGTCGTACCGCGTCGCGGCCACGTGCCGCGCGAGGGCGAAGATCGGATCGGCGTCAGGCATGGGGCGCCTCCTGCGACGAGGTTGAGGCAGAGTATAGCCGCGAACGGCCATGTCCGCCAGTGGCGTACCGGCGGTCGCTCCGAGGCCGAAGTGTGCCCCGCTTATCGCCTGCCGCGTGTTGTGGCGGTATACTGTTGAAGGTGCTCATCCAGCCTGGGCCTGTCGAAGGATGATCAGCTACACGGTAGGTTATAGGTCTTAGCCATGCGGTACGGCGACCTCACGGTGGACATACTCAGCGACGGCCTCGTCCGGTTTGACGGCGGGGCCATGTTCGGCGTGGTGCCCAGGGCGCTGTGGGCGCCGCGCTGCCGCCCCGACAGGAAGAACCGCATCCGCATGGGGCTGAACTGCCTGCTCATCCGGACGGGCGACAAGACCATCCTGGTGGACAACGGCATCGGCTCCAAGGAGCCGCCCAAGATAAAAAAGAACTTCGGCCTGCGCGCGGGCAGGCTGCTGCGGGACATGAAGGCCCACGGCGTGCGCCCGGACGAGATTGATCTTGTCGTGCTCACCCACCTGCACTGGGACCACTGCGGCGGCAGCACACGCATGACGCACTCCGGCCAGGTTGTCCCCACCTTCCCGCGGGCCAAGTACCTGGTGCAGCGCGCAAGCTGGGACGCGGCCCACCCTCCAGACGAGCGCAGCGCCGCCGGCTACCACCCGGACGACTTCGAGCCGCTGTTCTCGCGTGGTGTGCTGGAGCTGCTGGACGGCGACGCGGAGGTGTACAGGGGCGTCACGGCGAAGCTGACGGGCGGCCACGCACAGGGCCACCAGATTGTTCTGCTGGAGTCCGGCGGGCACAAGCTCATGTACTTGGGCGACTTGGTTCCCACGCATCACCATCTGCCGCTCCCGTGGGTCGCCGCGTTTGACCTGTTCCCGCTCGACAGCATGCGGTGGAAGCAGCGGCTTCTGGAGCAGGCGGAGCGGGAAGGGTGGGTCATCGTCTTTGAGCACGGGCATGACGTGCGCGCGGGCGTGCTGGAGCGCGTAGGCGGGCGGCTTCAGACGCGTCCCGTCGAGTTGTAGCGGCAAGGCTGACGCGGATGGACCGGCGGAGGTTTGAGCGATTGGTCGAACGGGCGCTGGGGCGTCTCCCTGCGCGGTTCCGCGACAGCCTCCGCAACGTAGCCGTCGTGGTGGAAGACTGGCCGCGTCCGGAGCACCTGGACGAGGCGGGCGCGGAGGACAAACGCGACCTGCTGGGCCTGTACATGGGCGTACCGCTCACCGAGCGCTTCGACTACAACATGGCGCTCCCCGACCGCATTCTTATCTTCCAGAAGCCCATCGAGGCCGCTTGCGCCTCGGACGACGAGGTCGTGGAGGAGGTGCGCATCACCGTTCTCCACGAGGTCGCACATCACTTCGGCATGGACGACGCGGAGTTGGAGCGGCTGGGCCTGGACTAGAGCAAGGCGTCATGGCACTTGACAGTCTTGCGGTAGGCTCCTACAATCGCCTCCGAGCAGTGGTAAGATACGAAACGCTATCGGCAGTTTCGGAATATCCAGTGCCGAGAAGCGAGCGGAGGAGATAGATGTCCCTTACTCAAGGTCCACTAGGGCAGGTCATAGCCAGGGGAATGGTCCTATTTGCTGGCTTTTCGTTAGTCGTTGGGGGCTGTGCTCCCAGCACATCGCCGCAGCCAAGCGCGCCAGCGTCCGCACCTGCCACACCCGTCGCGTCTCCGGCGCCGCGTCCGAGCGTGGTCCCTACGGCGCCAAACCCGGCGGCGAACGCGCCCGCAGCGACCCCGACTCCTGCTCGCACTGCCGTTCCTTCCACCCCGGCGGCCATTCAACCCAAGCGCGGAGGTACACTGCATCTTATCGCCGCTTCTAACCCCGCTCACTGGGACCCTCATCGGGAGCAGGGCGTCAGCAATTTGTGGGCCTATCTTGGAGAGTTCCTGGTGGATTTCAATCCAAAGGATGGCTCACCCGAGCCTGGCTTGGCGGAAAGCTGGGAGTTCCCCAACGACACGACGCTTATCCTACGTATTCGTAAGGGCGTGAACTTTCATAACCTGCCTCCGGTCAGCGGGCGTGAGTTCACGGCCGCTGATGCCGTTTGGAACTTGGAGCGCCTGCGGAGGCCCGGGGCGACTTATATCTGGAAAGGTAACCTGGAGAAGATCGACAAAATCGAGGCGACGGATCGATATACCGTCAAAATCACGCTGAAGAACCCCTTCGGCCCAGTGCTTTTCTATCTGCGTGGAAACTACAGCGCTGCTCAGGTGATGCTGGACAAGGAAGTGGAAGACCCTGTCTATCCTCAGGTATAGCTATCCCAGTGTGGAAGCATGGACGGACCGGCTACCCAGGACGGCCTTTGGAACAGAGCACACACTCTCGTAGTTCAACGCTACGAGAGTAGCAAGCTTCACATACACGAAAGAGCCTCGGCGGCACAGACTTGCAGAGGCTCTCCTTGCGCTACTTCTAAGGGGAGGCAGGCTGGGCGAGTGGCTTTGTCAGGCCCTCCACCGCTTTCTTATAGGCTTCCTCCGCCTCCCGTTGCAGCTTTTCCCGTGTGTCCCCGGGCCGGGTCTGGGGCGCTATTACCAGCCGGAGGTCAGGCATGCCTAGAACGCGGGCTTGCGCCTTGGATGCAGCCTCGAAAACATCCTGAGAGACCATGACAACGGGGATTCCGCGTCTCTCAAGCTCAACAGCGTCGCGCACGGCGCCGGATGTGCAGCTCCCTCAGACACCAACGCCGACCACCGCCACGTCGCACGAATTGGCGATCTCCTCAATCATGGCCTTGGGCGCGGGGGCGCAGACGTTGGGCTTCACCAGGGACATCGCGTTGGCGAAACGGTGCGCCTCTCCGAGCCGCTGCCGAATGTGATTGAAGACGAGTTCACCGGAATAGCCGCCGTTGAACAGAAACCCGATGGACTTGCCGTTAAGGTCGGCGACGCGGGATGAAATCCGCTGGCCCTGCGTTTCCGGCTGGCCGACCGGGTCCAGCATGACCACCTGTCCAGTCTTGGCTGTTCTCTCCATGAGTCCTCCTTGCCTGACGTCGGACCGCTCCGCTAGCGTCCCTGTAGGGGCCAATGACAGTCTGGAACAACTACCGCGCTACTTCGGCGCTGGACTTTCGATACGTTCGGTCTGGGCTAAGCCGCCCATGTGTCCCCACCCCGGGCAGACCATGCAGAAGCCCGCGGTAGCACCCCATCCACCAGCGACCACAATGTGGATCTCATCGGGACGCTCGAAAATGGGAATCATGGCGGCGTTGTTCTGCTCGGCGATCCACTTGGGCCACAGGCGGCGCCGCATTTCCGGCTCCAGCGCTTCAGTGTTGCGGCGTTTGGGCCACAGGAACTCAGGGTTGCCTTCCACGTCGGACGCCCGAGGCCCCATCTTCAGCACTCCCAGCGGCTTGCGGGCGTTCTCAAAAAGGTACTGCTGAATCGTTTGCCGAGTGAAGCCGCCTCGGGCCAGCACCGAGGCAATGCGAGGCCCTATGCACACGAGAGTCTCACCCGCCAAGTGCGTGTTGTTGCTCCCCAGCGTGGCGATGCAGTCCCCCACGGTCTCTAGCACGGCAAGGGCCGGACCGGGACCCGCCATGACGCTGTGCGGCGCCTCGCAGCCGAACATTGTCACGGCGCTCTCGTCCGCTTTCAGGCCGCGCGCGACGTGAATAGGCTCCCACGGATTGTCCTTCTGGTTCTCCGCAATGCAGTACGCGTATTTGCCGGGGTGACCAAACGTGGCCTTGTCAATCTCCCCAGGATGTCCACCGCCGATATTCCACAGGATGAGTCGCAAAGCACGGCCCACGGTGGCGTTGGCCCGCGAGCCACCGCCAAAGCAGCCGTCGCCGCTGTTGAAGCCCAACCCCTGCGCGAGCGGCCCTGAGACGATGGCGAGGGGCGCCACGCAATGCGTGGTGGCCTGCACGCCGTTCAGATTGAACGTGGGCTGGAGCATCGCTTTCAAGCCTGCGAGCACCACGGGGACATACTCCGGCAGGCATCCGGCCATCACGCAATTGATGAGCACCTTTTCTACTGTGGCAACTCCGTTCTTTGGAGGCACCACGCCGAGGCGCTCCTGGGGGTCCCGTCCCAGATAGCTCAGAAATCGGGCGACCTTGGTTTCGGTTGGAGGCACGATGGGAAGACCGTCGGTCCAACCGCGGCGATATGCCTCCTCCACGGCGTCGTCCACGCCAGCAGCGACAATACGTTCTGCCATTGGACTCATATACGCACCTCGCGACGTTTTTCGGCCCAACATCCCCTCGCGGAGCTAGGCACCGTAACGTCCGGGCTAACACTAACAACCACAGCCTTGACTGTCAAGGCCTGCGAAGTTGACGCGGGGGGTCACGCCGCTCTATAATCGCGACAGCTTGAGTCCATATCCACTGCCGTCGAAAAACGCCGAGGGAGGCCGTTATGTCCTTCGCGAGTCGCTTGGTCCGAGTGGTTTCACCCTTGCTCCTCAGCCTTGTGCTTCTGATCGCTAGCTGCGCTCCCCAGGCGCCTCCCGCCGCGCCCGCGGCGCAGCCCCCGCCCTCCGCGCAGCCTACCGCCGCACCCCAGCCGCAGGCCACCGCGGCCGCGCGGCCCACGCCCACACTCGTGCCAGCCGTCGCGCCGACTCCCACGCCACTATCAGTCGGAGAGAAACCGCGCTCCGGGGGCGTCCTCACCGAGGGCCACTTCGGCGATCCGCCGACCTTCGATATTCAACAGGAGGCCTCCATTCAAACGCTGAACCCCATCGGGCCGGGTTACAACACGCTCATTCAGTACGACCCCCTGGACATCTACAAGATCGGAGGCGACCTGGCGGAAAAATGGGCGGTCAGTCCTGACGGCCTCAAGTATACTTTCAACCTGATCAAGGGCATCAAGTGGCATGATGGCCAGCCCTTCACCTCAGCCGATGTGGTCTTCAGCCTGGACCGCATGCGGAACCCGCCGCCGGGCACCGTATCTCCGCGCGCGGACCAGTTGCAGAACATCTCTCGCACCGAAGCGCCGGATCCCCTGACAGTAGTGATCACCCTCAAGCAGGCCCGCGCTTCATTCATTCCGACCATCGCCAACGGGTGGATGGTCATCATGCCCAAACACGTCATCCAGGCCAAAGGCCACATGAAAAGCGACGTGGTGGGCACAGGCCCCTTTAAGTTCGTCAAGTACACACGCGGCGTCAGCGTGGAATGGACCAGGAACCCCGACTACTTCGTGCCCGGCAGGCCCTACCTGGACGGCGTCAAGTTCTTCATCGTCCAGGACACGGAGACGCGGTACGCCGCGTTCCGCACGCGCCAGGTACTCATGACCGCGCGCGGCACCCAGGGCTTCACCACCTCGGAGCAGCGGCTTCGGGCCGAGCGGGAGATCGGTAACAGAATCCAGGTGTGGGTGTGGCCCAACCTCGGGTCGTCCATCCTCTGGTTCAACGTCCAGCGCAAGCCCTTCGACGATGTGCGCGTGCGCCGCGCCGCGGACATGGTGATGGACCGGCAGGCCACCATTGACGTGCTCGGCCAGGGCACAGGACAAGTCTCGTTCTTGTACCCGTCTGACTCGCCGTTCGCACTGCCCAACTCGGAGGTGAGGAGCTGGTCCGGCTATCGCCAGGGCACCGCTGTCACCAACGACGATATCGCCCAGGCCAAGAAGCTGCTGGCGGACGCCGGTTACCCTAACGGCTTCAAGACCGTCCACATCAACCGCGGTGGCTCCGGCTTCGCGTCTCGGGGAGTGCTCATTAAGGACCAGCTCGCCAAAATCGGCATTGACGTCCAGCTCGACACCCAGGAATTTGGGACGTATCAGGTGAGCCTGAGCAAGAAGGACTACGAGTCAGTGAACTTTGGCCCAACGCCGCTGATCGAGGACCCTGACTCAAAGCTGGACCCGTTCTTCCGAACGGGCGCCTCTCAGAACTACTCGAACTTCAGCGACTCGCAATTGGACAAGCTGCTGGACCAGCAAGGCGCGACGGCGGACCCGGCGCAACGGGCGAAGCTAGTCCAGGACATACAGCGCCGCATCCACGACCAGGCGGCGATTGCTCTCATGTATAACCTGATGGCGCAGATGGGCGCGTGGAAGGAAGTCCGGGGCTACCATCCCGGCGTCGGGCTGACCAATAATCAGAAGCTGGACACCGTCTGGCTGGCCCCGTAGCGACCGCCATTCCGTCGACTGTGATGATACCGCGACTGGGCCACGTTGGCCCCGCCGCGTGATGCGAGACGTCTATGCGGCAGTACCTTCTGCGACGGTTCCTGCTCGCCATTCCAACGCTGTTCCTCGTCTCCGTCACTATCTTCCTGGTATTGCGCGTCATCCCCGGAGATGTGGCGATGATCATCCTGTCGGGGTCGGAGGGATCGAGCGTCGCCAATCCGCAGCAAATGGCAGACCTGCGGCATCGGCTCGGCTTGGACCAAACCCTGCCGCAGCAATACGTCTCGTGGGCAACCGGCATCCTGCGCCTTGACCCCGGGCGCTCCCTGAAAACGGACAGGCCGATTGCGGACGAGATCGCCGGGGCGTTGCCTGTCACTCTCGAGCTGATCGTCTTCTCCACCCTGGTCTCTTTCTGCATCGCGATTCCCCTCGGCGTGCTCTCCGCCATGCACCAGGACACGGAGATGGACTATATCTTCCGCGTAGCGACCGTCGGTGGACTGGCCATGCCCGTCTTCTGGACGGCCACGCTCGTCATCCTGATTCTGACGATGGCCTTCAACTGGATGCCGCCGCTGGGGTTCGTTACGCTCTTCGAAGACCCGTTGAAAAATATCCAGCAGATGGTCTGGCCTGTGCTTGTCCTGGGCTATTACCAGGCCGCCGTGTTGGGACGCATGACGCGCTCGCAAATGCTGGAGGTGCTGCGGCAGGACTATGTGCGGACAGCGCGGGCGAAGGGCTTGCGGGAGATCACACTCATCTATGCGCACGCGCTCAAGAACGCATTGCTACCTATCGTCACGCTCTCCGGCCTGCAATTCGGCGTGCTTATCGGCGGCACCATGCTCCTGGAGATCATCTTCGTGCTGCCGGGTCTTGGCACCACCCTCATCGAGTCTATCCTGAGCCGTGACTATCCCATCGTGCAGACGATCGTGCTGCTCATCGCCGTGCTCCAGGTGTTGGTCAATCTCGCCGTGGACATGACGTATGCATGGCTGGACCCGCGCATCCGGTACACATAAGGGAAAGCACATCATGACTATCAACGTTGATGCCCTGTCGCTCCAAGTGGCGCACCGGCATTCGAGCCTCTTCCAGCAAGCTCTTCGGTTCTGCTGGCGCAAGCCGCTGGGCGCGGCAGGTGCGGCGATTGTCGCGGTCATGATTCTGCTGGCGATGTTCGCGCCGGTTGTCACCCCCTACGGCTCGTACGAGACCAACTATAAGGCTATTCGGGTGCCTCCCAGTCCTGCGCATTTGCTGGGCACCGACGAATTTGGCCGCGACCTTTTCACGCGCATTGTGTGGGGTGCTCGCATCTCTCTCTACGTCAGTGGACTGGCGGTGGGGATGGGCATGACTGTGGGGGCGCTGGTCGGGCTTGCGGGTGCGTTCTGGGGCGGCATCACAGACCTTCTCACTCAACGCCTGCTCGAGGTACTCATGGCTTTCCCCATGCTTGTGATGGCCCTCGCCATCGTAGCGGCGCTGGGGTCATCCATCAACAACGTGGTGGTCGCACTGACGGTGGTCCTTATCCCGCAGGGGGCACGCGTCGTCCGTTCGGCGGCACTGTCCATACGTGAAGCCGACTACGTGCAGGCGTCTCGTGCGATTGGCGCGGGCGACCTGCGCATCCTCTTCAGACATGTGCTGCCCAATTGCGTGGCGCCGTACATCATCGTGCTCACAGCGGGTCTGGGATGGGCGATCCTGGTGGAGGCCAGCCTCAGCTTCCTGGGACTAGGCGTTCCCCAGCCTGAGCCATCGTGGGGCGGCATGCTTTCAGGAGCGGGGCGGCAGTACATCGTAACCGCGCCGTGGATGGCCGTCTTCCCGGGTCTGGCTATCACCCTGGCTGTCTTCGGCTTCAACTTCTTCGGCGACGCACTCCGGGACGCTCTGGACCCACGCCTGCAACTGTAATAGCCCATCAAGCGACGACGGTCTGGGGCCTCCCCTTCGCGTCCTTTGATGGGTACGCCAGAGATGTGCTTGCGCGGCCAGCCGTCTTGCCCAATCGCTGACACCAGGCAATGCGATTTCGGACGGCGGAGT
>JAUSIH010000055.1 GCA_030648205.1 Dehalococcoidia bacterium
TCCGCTGGAACCGTATCTACGAGACCGTGCGGCCGCACCAAGCCTTGGGCTACAAGACCCCAGACCAGTTCTACCAGGACTGGCTCAAAACGCACTCCCCGGGAAAGGAGGTCTTGTCCGATATGTCCTGACCCAGTACAACGACTTGCATACACTCTCGACGGGTGGTATAGTGGGGATGCTGCTGACCGGTACGCGGCGGCAAGCGGGATTTCGTAACATTGGCGACCAGCTAAGGCAGTCCCTGGCGCTCGGATCCGGCGCGACCGAGACGGCAGGCCGAAGCTCACCGCTCCTGCATGCCCTCTCGTGTGTGTCGAGAGGGTTTTTTTATTGTCTGGCTCGATCACTGACATCCCCGGCATCGCGGTGGGCCACTGGACGGACCGCAAGGCGGCCACCGGCTGCACCGTCGTCCTGTGCGAGGCGGGCGCCGTGGGGGGCGTGGATGTGCGCGGCTCCGCTCCGGGGACGCGGGAAACCGACCTGCTCCGGCCCATGAACCTGGTGCAGAGCGTCCACGCGATCCTGCTTAGCGGCGGCAGCGCCTATGGCCTGGACGCGGCGGCGGGCGTCATGCGCTACCTTGAAGAGAAGGGCATCGGTTTTGAGACGCGGGTCGCGCGGGTGCCCATCGTTCCGGCGGCTGTCCTCTTTGACCTGGGCATTGGCCGCTCCGACGTCCGGCCCGGCCCACGGCAAGGCTACTTGGCCTGCCAGGCCGCCCTCGCCGAGGACGTGGCCGAAGGCAGCGTCGGCGCGGGGACGGGCGCCACGGTGGGTAAGGCGCTGGGGCTGGCGCGCGCGGTCAAGGGCGGCATCGGCGTAGCGAGCCGACGTGTCCGGCGCGGCCCGGTGGTGGGCGCGCTGGTGGCCGTGAACGCCTACGGCGACGTCGTGGACGAGGCGACGGGCCGGATCATCGCCGGCCCGCGTAAGCTGCGGGGACGCGGCTATTTGAGCACGGTGGAGCTGCTGGCCTCCGGCCCTTCCGCGGAAGGGGGGCCTCTGCCCGCGAACACCACGCTGGGCGTGGTGGCGACGGACGCGCGATTGACCAAGGAGCAGGCGAACAAGCTGGCCCAGATGGCGCACGACGGGCTGGCGCGGGCCGTCCGGCCGGCGCACACCATGGTGGACGGCGACGTCATCTTCGCGCTGGCGACGGGCGGGTACGCGGGCGCGGCGGACGTCTCGGCGCTGGGCGCGCTGGCGGCGGAGGCCGTCGCGGAGGCTATCGTGCGCGCGGTGCGGCTGGCGACCCCCGTGGCGGGCATCCCGGCGGCAGAGAAGATGCGGCAGTAACAAGTGCCGCTCATGGTGAGCTTGTCGAACCAGAGCGGCACAGGCCATGCACCGCTCACCCTGAGCTTGTCGAAGGGGTGAGCGGACAGGACAGGAAGCACATGGACGCAACAGAGCGGCGCATCATCGGCTACACGGCGGGGGCGCATTACCTGAGCCACGCCTTAGAGCTGACGTTCGCCGCCGTGCTGGTCCTGGTGGGGATGGAGTACGGCGTCGGCCCTGCGATGCTGGGCGCCATGGCGAACGCCTTCGCCCTCGCCTTTGGCGCGACGGCGCTGCCCGCGGGCCTGCTGGCCGACCGCATCGGCTCGCGGAGACTCTTCGTCATCTGCCTGCTCTCCTCCGCCGTCGCGGCGGCGCTGGTGGCCGCCTCATCGTCGCTGCCCGTGCTGACAGGCGCGCTGGTGCTGCTGGGCCTCACCGCGGGCCTGTACCACCCGGCGGGCCTCTCGCTCATTGCGCGGGCAACCCGCGCGCGGGGCATCGCCCTGGGGTACCACGGCGTGGCGGGCAACCTGGGAGTCGCACTGACGCCCTTCATCGCGGGCGGGATAGGCGCACTGCTGGGCTGGCGCGCCGCCTACCTGTTCGCGGGCGGCCTGTCGCTGGCGCTGGCCTTCGTCGTCCACTTCTCCGGCATCGGTGAAGGCGAGGCGCCCGCCGCCGAGAAATCCGCCGCTCCGGCGAACGCGGGCGGCAACGGGCGCTCGCTGGTCACGCCGCTCGTCGTCATCTTCGGCGCGAACTTCCTGACGGGCTTCATCTACCGGGGGTCGGTCACGTTCCTGCCCAAGCACATTCTGGAGAACGGCCACCTGGGCCTTTTCAACATGGACCCGGTGGCGGCGGCCGGCTCGTTCACCACCATCGCCCTGCTGTTCGGCGTGGTGGGCCAGTACCTGGGCGGACACCTGGCCCACCGCTTCCGGCTGGAGCGCATAGCGGTCATCATGGCCTTCGCCATCGTCCCGCCTCTGCTCCTGATGGGCGTCGCATCGGGCGGACTGCTGGTGGCCGCCGCCGCGGCGTTCGCCTTCTTCAACTTCATGGGCCAGCCCACATTCAACAGCCTGGTGGCGGAGTTCACACCGCGACGTCTCCAGGGACGAAGCTACGGCATTTATTTCTTCTGCTCCTTCGGCATCGGCTCTTTCGCGGCGGGCGTCTCCGGACTCATCGCGGAGCGGTTCGGCCTGCCGTGGATTTTCTTCGCGCTGGCGGGCGTCGGCGTCTTGCTGGTGTTGCTGACGCTCTACCTGCTGGGCCTGACAAGCGCCCTCAGAGCGAAACAGACGGCGGCGGCGGCGTAGTCGTATGAACAGAAAGACACGCACGGGGTTCGTGGGCGCGGGGACCGTCGGGACGGCCCTGGCGCTGGCGCTTCACCGCGCGGGCTACCGAGTCGTGGCCGTCAGCAGCCAGACGCGCGCCTCCGCGGAGCGCATGGCCGCGCGCGTGCCCGGCTGCCGGGCGCTGGCGGACGCGCAGGCCGTCGCCGACGCCGCGGAGCTGGTGTTCATCACGACACCGGACGACGCCATCGCGCGGGTGGCGGCGGGCGTGCGCTGGCGCAAGGGGCAGGCCGTCGTCCACTGCAGCGGCGCGCTGAGCGCCGGGGCGCTGTCCGGAGCGGCGTCGCGGGGCGCGCGCGTGGGCGCGTTCCACCCGCTCCAGACCTTCGCCGGAGTGGCCGACGCCGACGCGCTGCGCGGCATTACGTTCGCGGTGGAGGCCGCGCAGCCGCTGCTGGGCGCGCTCACGACGATGGCGCGGGCGATGGGTGGCAGGTGCATCACGCTGGAGCCGGACGACCGGGTGTTGTATCATATGGGCGCCGCGTTCGCGTCGAATTACGTCGTGACGGTGGCCGCCCTGGCGACGCGACTGTGGGGCCACGCGCGCATCCCTTCGGACGAGGCGCTGCGCGCCCTGCTGCCGCTGCTGCGCGGTACGGTACGCAATCTGGAGGACAAAGGGTTGCCCCACGCCCTGACGGGGCCGATCGCTCGCGGGGACATGGGGACGCTCAGTAAACATATAGCCGCCCTGGAGAGCAGGGCGCCGGAGGTGATGGAGGCCTATCGAACACTGGCCATGGAGACGATCCCTATCGCGCTGGCGAAGGGAAGCATAAGCCCGGCGCGCGCGCAGAAGATGCGGGCGATGCTGCGGCAGGGTACGGCATCCTAGACCACGGAAAGCGGCGTGACCGCTTTCGATGGAGGACATTATGCGAACTATCCTCAAGAGCAAAATACACCGGGCCACGGTGACCGACGCGAACATCGGGTACGAGGGCAGCATCTCAGTGGACCCGGACCTTCTGGACGCGGCAGACATCCTGCCTTACGAAAAGGTGTGGGTGCTGGACGTGGACAACGGGTCGCGTCTCACCACCTACGCCATCGAGGGCGAGCGCGGCTCCGGCGACATGTGCGTCAACGGCGCCGCGGCCCGGCTGGTCCACAAAGGCGACACGGTGATCGTCCTCACGTACGAGACGGTGGACGACGAGAAGGCGCGCAAGGCGCGGCCCCGCATGGTGTACGTGGACCGCATGAATCGAATAGCGCACACCAAGAACATAGACGACCGCTAGCCAACCGCGCCCCGACTCTTCCCTGGAAGGGCGGGGACGAAAGGAGACTGCAATGCGTCTCACTATCAGTCACGTCAAGGAAATGAAGCAGCGCGGCGAGAAAATCCCCATGCTCACCGCGTACGACTACCCCACAGCCCGGCTACTGGACGCGGCGGGCATTCCTCTCCTCCTCGTCGGAGACAGCCTGGGCATGGTCGTCCTGGGCTACGACTCGACGGTGCCCGTGACGATAGACGACATGCTGCACCACGTCAAAGCGGTGGTGCGCGGCAGCCAGCGCGCCCTGGTCGTCGGCGACATGCCTTTCATGAGCTACCAGGCCAGCACGGACGAAGCGCTGCGCAACGCCGGTCGGTTCCTGAAGGAGGGCGGCTGCCAGACGGTCAAGCTCGAAGGCGGAGAGCGCGTCGCCGAGACGGTCCGGCGCATCGTGGAGTCGGGCATCCCCGTCATGGGGCACATCGGCCTGACGCCGCAGTCGGTCAACCAGCTCGGCGGGTACAAGGTGCAGGGCAAGACGCCGCGCGCCGCGGTGCAGCTCATCCACGACGCCCACGCGCTGGAGCAGGCGGGCTGCTTCGCGCTGGTGCTGGAGTCGGTGCCCACCCCGCTGGCGAAGGCCATCACGCATCGCCTGACCATCCCCACCATCGGCATCGGCGCGGGGCCGCACTGCGACGGGCAGGTCCAGGTCATCAGCGATATGCTGGGGCTGTTCACGGACTTCGTTCCCAAGCACACAAAGCAGTACGTCCGCCTGGCGGACATCATCCAGAAGGCCGTCGCCGAGTACGCGTCCGAGGTCCGCTCCGGGGCGTTCCCAACCCTCAAGGAAAGCTACGCCATGGACGAGAGCGTCGTCCAGGAGCTTTTGGCCAGCGCATCGTAGGAGACGAGTATGGCCGGGGAGGGGCCTCCGACGGACGGCAACACCGCCGCGCGCATCGCCGCCCGCGGCGACTGGCAGGTGGGCGTCGCGTACGCCCGCCGCCGTCGCTACAAGGACGTGGGCGATCTGCTCACCGTGGTCGCGTACGTGTTCCGTCGCGGGAGCCGTGAGGCCACGCTCAGCACCACGGACTTCGTGGCCCTGGACGCCAAACGCGGCATCCGCTACGCCGCGCTGGCGGAGAGCGACGCCGATGTCGTGGACAAGTTCCGCGACCTCATGAACGTGCAGGACAAGAACAAGCGCTGGCAGTCGCTTTACCTGCGGACGCCCGGCGGCGCCGAAGGCCCCACGCCCAGCCAGGGGAGCGGCGCGCTTGCCCCCGGCGTTCGGGCCATTACCGCCCTGTGGTTCATGGTGCCGAGCGACGTGACGAAACTGGTACTGCACTTCGGGCCGGCGGACGTCTCCGTCGCCATTCACGAGCCGGACAGCGCCACGTAGCGTGCCCTGCTCATGGTTCGACAAGCTCACCACGAGCGGGCATATGCCCCGTCATTCCGAGTCCTTTAGCGAAGGACGAGGAATCTCCTCGCGGGGATGCCCTGCGGAGGAGACCCCTCGCTCCGCTCGGGGTGACACAACACGCCACTCGCCCTGAGCCGGTTGTTGGGCGGGCGGTTGTGCTAGAATCGTCGCGCAAGGAGTCCAGACACCGTGCGCGTCTATAAGACCACCGCCGCGTTCCGGGCCGCGCGCCGCAAGCTCACCGGCACGCTCGGCTTCGTTCCCACCATGGGCTATCTCCACGAGGGCCACATGGAGTTGGTGCGCCGCGCCCGCGCCGAGAACGACGCCGTCGCGGTCTCCATCTTCGTCAACCCCACGCAGTTCGGCCCCAGCGATGACCTCTCGCGCTACCCGCGCGACCTGCAACGAGACATGTCCATGCTGCGCAAGGAGCGCGTGGACGTGCTCTTCACCACGACGCCGGAGGAGATGTACCCGCCCGGCTACGACACGTGGGTGGAGGTCAGGGGCGTCACGGACAGGCTGGAGGGCGAGGTCCGGCCCGGCCATTTCCGGGGCGTCGCGACCGTCGTCTGCAAGCTGTTCAACATCGTGCGGCCCACGCGCGCCTACTTCGGCCAGAAGGACGCCCAGCAGTGCGTCGTCGTGCGCAAGATGGCGCGCGATCTGGACATGGACCTCGACGTCGTCATCGTGCCGACGGTGCGGGAGCCGGACGGCCTCGCCATGAGCAGCCGCAACGTGTACTTGGCCGAGGCGCGGGAGCGCCAGGCCGCGCTCTGCCTGTACAACGCCCTGTCGCTGGCGCAGTCCATGTATGCGCAGGGCGAACGCGACGCCGCGTCCATCCGCCGCGCCATGACGGAGCTGATTCAGCGCGAGCCGCTGGCCCGCCTCGACTACGTGAGCGTGGCGCACCCGAACACGCTGGCGGAGCTGGAGCGCGTCGAGAGCGCGGCGCTGGCGAGCCTGGCGGTGCGCATCGGCGACAAGGTGCGGCTGATAGACAACGCGCTGCTCGGCCCGGGCCAGGGGAAAAAGGGCAAGGGCCGGCAGAAGCCGTCGCGGAAGCTGTCCACCTTCCAGATCAACGACCTGGGCGCGCGCTTCGTCGTCGCGGAGCTGACCGCGCGCGGGCTTGTGGCGGTGCCCACCAGCCGCCGGACGGCGGGCGCGGACGTCGTCGTGCGCGACCCTTCCGTGGAAGGGGCGGAGGCGTACCTGAAGGTCAAGGCGTCGCTGAAGTCGCCGCGCCTGTGGCCGGTCGCCTCGGCGGAGCGGTGCCTGAAGGGGCCGGGCACGTACTACGTCTTCCTGCGGCGGCCATCGGGGCGTGATACGTTCGAGGCGTTTCTGAAGACGGGCGACGAGGTAGCGCGGGAGGTTGCCGAGGGCGTCCTTCCACGGAAGGACAAGCTCGGGGGCAAGCCGTTCATGCACTGGGCGCTGCCCGCCGACGAGGACGCGGTGAAGGCGCTGCGCGAGAGGTGGGGGACGTGGCGACCGGGGAAGGCGTGACGCGCGGGCGGGTATAATTGGCGACCATGAGCTGGTGTGGTGTCCCCGAGGTTTGTCGTAGCGTCATTGCGAGGACTCCGGCTTGCCGGAGGACGAAGCAATCTGGAGGATGGGTGCGCCCCGCCGCCAGATTGCCACGGCCCTTCTCCGTCGGGCCTCGCAATGACAATTCGTGAGCGGGGTGTAATACATGCATCCGCTGGATGGGCCACGAGCCAAGGTTGAGCGAGCAAAGAGCCAACTCAAAGCCTTGCATCGTACCTCGCAAGCCCTCTTTGAACAATACCCCTATTGTGGAGTCAAAGCCGAGTTCGACAGGAAGGCTGGCTACTACAACGTTCGCGCCCAAGGTGGACCTCCCGCACTTCCCGATGAGTGGAGTGTGGTAATCGGGGAGATTGCACACGATCTTCGCTCCGCGGTGGACGGTCTTGCTTGGCAACTCGCCCTGCTTAATACACCCAAGCCCTATGATCGCACTGCCTTCCCAATATGCCGCGTCGGATATGGGAAACGTCCGAGAAAAGGTCGTCCTGGGAAAGTGCACAGGCCGTTTTGGGTTAAGGTAAAGTTCCCCAAAGGCGCCTCTACGCAGTTCATGCCCGTGGAAGACGTCAGTCGCAGTATTGACAAGAAATTCTGGACACGCATTGAGGCTTTTCAGCCATGCAAAAGACGGAATGGAGGTCGGCGTAGCCCTCTTTTTCTTCTTGAAGAGTTGAGCAACACCGACAAGCACCGCCTCATTACTGTGATGACTGTTCGCATCGATGGTTCCACATTTGCAGGATTTGTAGGGGGCGATTCCAAGTTCCCACGCGGGGTGCGTCTGTATCCCCACGCGGTAGTCGCCCGTGTCCGACCCCTACCGCCCAGCGGCGTTCCCCTTGCTGACTTCCGTGACGGCAAGTTGATGATCAGAGTGGAGCACGAGGTGCAGGTGAATTACCGTATCACTCCGAGCCTACACTTTGGCGACAGTTGCGACGCTGTAAAGGGACTCCCAGTCATCCGAACGCTTAAGAGCATGATGGACGACGTTTCTCGTATCATCGAATCGTTTGCCCCTGACTTGAACCCTTGATACCCTGTGCACTATCCCCACTCTCCACAAAAAGGATAGCTACATGAATCAAACTGCCCTCAAAGTCGGCGTCGGGCTGGGCGCGTGGCCGTTCGGTGAGCGCAGCGCGGACGCGCTCTGGCGCTTCGTGGACCGCGCCGAGGCCCTCGGCATTGACTCCCTCTGGCTCAGCGACCGCCTCGTCGGCGCGGGGCTGACGCTGGAGCCGCTCACCGTGCTCGCCGCCGTCGCGGGGCGCACAAAGCGCATGCTGTTCGGCACCAGCGTCCTCGTCCTGCCGCTGCGCAACCCCGTGCTGCTCGCCAAGGAGCTGGCGACGCTCGACTTCATCTCCGGCGGGCGCTGCCTGCTCGCCGTCGGCGTGGGCCAGGAGGACGACAAAAGCTTCGACGCCGTGGGCGTGCCCCTCAGCGAGCGCGGGCGCCGCGCGGACGAGGCCATCGTCCTCATGCGGCGACTATGGACGGAGGAGCGCGTCACCTTCAAGGGCATGTTCTATCAGGTGACAGACATCGCGCTCCAGCCGAAGCCCGCGCGGGAGTCGGGGCCGCCCATCTGGATTGGCGGACGGAGCCAAGCCGCGCTGCGCCGCGTCGGGCGGCTCGGCGACGGCTGGCTGGCCGCGCAGGTCACGCCGGAGGAGTACGGCCCGGCGGTGGAGGCCATCCGCGTCGCCGCGCGTGAGCCGGGCCGACAGGTGCCGGACGACCACTATGGCGTCATCGTCAACTACTGCGTCGCGCCGACGGCGGAGGAGGCGGAGCGCCTGGCCGCGCCCTACGTGGCGAGGCGTCGCAGCGACATCCCGCTGCGCTCCGTGGCCGGACTGGGGCCTGTCGCCGACGTGCGGGCGTTGCTGCGCCGCTACCTGGCTGCCGGGGCCAGCAAGTTCGTGCTGCGGCCCGTCTGCCCGCCGGTCATGGTCATGGAGCAGCTCGACATCCTGGGCCGCGACATCGCCCCCCAAGTCGAGGCGCTCTCCTATCCGGCCCAATAGGGGCCTCGCGGGACAACAACTGTAGCAGGGAGGGATACATGGCTGACGTTGCATCACGCTGGTACGGCCCGGACGAGCACGAGCCCACGATGGCGCTCTGCGAGCACCTCGCGCGCGCCACGTATGACGACATTCCCGACGAGTCGCGGGCGTACGCCACACGCTCCATCATGGACTCGTTCGGCATCGCGCTTGCGGGAAGCGACTCGCCCTCTGTGCGGATGGCGCTGGGCCTGGTCCGCGACTGGGCGGGCAAGCCGGAGGCAAGGTTGCTCGTCACCGGAGAGCGCGTGCCCGCGCCGAACGCCGCGCTGGTTAACACGGCCATGGCGCGCGCCCGCCTGCTGGACGACATGGAGGAGGGCGTCGGCGACCATCCCACAGTCGCGCCGCTGCACGCCGCGGTGGCTGCCGCCGAGATGGCCGGCGGGTGCTCCGGCAAACAGCTCATCACCGCGGTGACCCTGGCGTCGGATTTGATCCTCCGCATACGCTACGCCCTGCACTCGGAGACCCGCGCGTTCGCGTGGTGCACCGAGTCCTTCGCGCCGCTGGCCGCCGCCGTGGCGGTGGGCAAGGTCTGGGGCTTCGACGCCAACGGGTTCGCCGACGCGCTGGGCATCGCCTACCAGCAACTCTCCAGCACGTGGCTCATGCACCAGGAGGGGGCCTCCATCCATCACCTGCAGCACGGCCTTGCCGCCCACAACGGACTGCTGTCCGCCCTGTTCGCGCGCGGGGGCATCAAGGGAACGCGCAACATGATCGAACGGGAGTACGGGATGATCCACGCCCTCGGCTCCACCGCGTACGATCGGAGCATTCTGCTGGACGAGCTGGGCAAGCACTACCGGAACGTGGACATTACGTTGAAGCGCTACCCTGCGGCGGGCTTCACCTGCTTCGCCATAGATGGCGTGCGCGAGCTACTGCGGCGCCACGCCCTCTCCGCCGCGGACGTGCAGTCGGCCACGGTCTACGTGAACGAGCGGGCCTATCTGCGGGCGTGCCAGCCGGAGGCCATCAAGCGACGCCCGCCCTCGCTGGTCCACGCCCAGATGAGCATCCCTTACACCGTCGCGGCCACCATCGTGCGCGGCGATTTCTTCCTGGACGAGCTCACGCCGGAGAGCCTGACCGACCCCGCGATCCTGAGCATGGCGGAGCGCGTCCGCTGCGTCGTGGACCCGGAGCTGGACAAGCTGAACACCGTCGTAGCGCCCTTGAAGCTGGAGCTGCACCTCACAAATGGGGAGACCCGCGGCATGCGCGTGGACTATCCTCGCGGACACGCGCGGAACCCCATGACGCTGGACGAAATCGCGGAGAAGTTCCGCCGCTGCGCCGGCTATGCGGAGCAACCTCTGGACCAGGCAAGCGTGGAGAAGGCCATCGCCGCGCTGCGCCGCCTTGAGGCCGTGTCCGACATACGGGATGTGATGTCGCTGCTGACGGTCAAACGCAAGAGGGCGGGGACGGCCCCGGCAAAGCGCAGGCGTACCGCCCGGAAGTAAACGTACCCAAGTCATTTCGACGCTCCGTTCGTGATTCCATGACGCAGACGCGGACTTCTGTCGAAAAGGGGAGTGCAGTCCTTCCGCGGAAGGACGCCGGGGGTCTGGGAGCGTCCCCCAGTGCCTTTTATCTCTTCCCCCCTCTCCGTCGAAGAGGGGGACACAGGGGTGAGGAGTTCACCCTGAGCCAAGCGAAGGGTTCCTTTGTCAAGGCATCCTACGGGGAGATTCCTCATCCTTCTCTGGAAGGACTCGGAATGACACCAGGCGCCCACACCCGCGACAGGGTGTTCAGAGGGAGTTCCCTCTGCCAGGGGCCTGGGGGTGTCCCAGCTTTGCACAGAAAGTGCCTCCTGCACAAAAAGTCACCACGCATATTATCCTAAAAATGAAGGCGGTACAAACTTTGTTATCAAGGGGCACATGTGCTATAGTAGCGCGCGATGCTTATCCAAACAGAAGCCGATTGGCTCTTTGCTGTACCCAAAGAGTTTGACGGGGCGCGCATCTACATACCAGGACCAGGCGGAAGAACAATAATGTCTGCACGATCCATAGCAACAAATCCGAACACGCGGAGAGAACGCTTCTACATGGACATAAATCGCGGCAGAAGAGCAACGGGGCAATACACGCTACAGCTTCGCTGTAGACATACAACCATATTAGTTCGCATTGACGTTGGTGGCCCTGGTCATCCAAATCCGGACAACGCTCCAACAGGGCGGCTTAGACCTCTCCAAGGGATTCCCATCCCGCCACCTCATCTTCACCGCTATGTGGAAGGGTTTGATGATGCTTGGGCCGAACCTCTTCCTCAGTCGTTCACCAACCCTAATGATCTAGTCGTCACTTGGCGAGAGTTTCTTTCGTTTTGCAATATCAGTGTAGTACCCAACGCGCAAGGAGGGTTACTATGACTGTTCTTGAGTGCAACGAATTAGTCACTCGCTATACTGAATGGCTTAGAAGCGGGGTGAGTGCACAAGCCACAGCTTCTGGGTGCTGCATAACCACGCCTTTTGTTGATAGACATCGTGACTTCCTTCAGATATATGTGGAAAGGTCGCCGTCTGGCAAAGTAACCCTATCCGATGATGGGTATATGATGCGCGACTTGAAGATAAGCGGTTTTGAGCTTGAAGGGGAACGCAGGGAAGATGCCGTAACTACAATCCTCCGTTCTTTTGGCGTCGAACTACGCGGTGATGAGTTAGCTGTGGAAGCAACGCCACAAAACTTTGCCCAAAAGAAGCACAACTTGATCCAAGCGATGCTTGCCGTTGGTGACTTGGTTAGTTTGGCCCAACCAACAATTGCAGCTTTGTTTATTGATGATGTAACGCGCTATCTTGAGGCCAATCAGGTTCGAGCCGCCCCCAAACTCAAAATAGTTGGCGAGAGTGGACTTGACCAATCTTTTGATTTTGTCATACCGCGCTCCAACGGCACCCCAGAGAGATTATTGAAAGCGGTAGCGACTCCCAACCGAGCGAATATCGTCGAGTTAATGTTTGCGTGGAGAGATGTCCGAAGCACCCGACTAGAAGGTACTGTTGCGTTTGCCATTATTAATGACCAGGAAAGAAAGATGAATCCTGAACTGACTGGCGCTTTGAACTCCTATGAAATTACGTCCGTATTGTGGAGTGAGCGAGAGCGCGTTGTCGAGCAATTCCGTAAGTAGCTACATCTAATTCACTCCAAATGCGGGCTATTTTACCCCGCTGTTCTAACCTTTCCCATACCGTCTTTGCTTTGGCACTCGCTTCCTCTTGTCAATCTGGTCTAGCAGGGCAAGGATCGCCTTCGCATTCGCGGGGTAGCGTTGCCCCGCCTTCCACTTCTCGGCGGCGCTCACAGTGACGCCCAGTTCATCCGCCAGGGCCGCGACTGTCCAGCCCCTAGCCTGTAGAGCGGCCATTGCCTTTTGCACGTCATTCATGCAGATATGATACCACACTCTGTGTGGTACTGTCAATAGCAAACTCGCTGGGAATTGGCCCCAAAACCACTTGACATTGCCACACGCTGTGTGGTATTGTAGGTACAGAACAAGTGAGACAAGGGGGCCAACATGGAAGACAGAGAGATTCGGGGCCTGCAACTAGCCGCCACAAAGAAGATTCGCAAGGGCAAGGACGGCTGGGTAGTCCCGTCTCAGACGGGCGACGGGACGTTCTATAATGTGAGTTTGGAACAGCAAAAGTGCTCCTGCCCCGACCACGAAACGCGGCAGGTCAAGTGCAAGCACATCTACGCTGTTGAATTCACGATACGGAGGGAAACCGACGCTAACGGGAACGTAACCACGACCAAGACAGTCCGAGTCACCTACGCTCAGAACTGGACGGCCTACAACGCCGCTCAGTCAGAGGAAAAGACGCAGTTCGCGGCCCTGTTGACCGATCTCTGCAAGACCGTCCCCCAACCGCCTCAGACGAACGGCAGGCCCCGCCTTCCAATGTCGGATATGGCCTTCGCTTGCACGTTCAAGGTCTATACGATGTTCTCCGCCCGGCGCTTCACAAGCGACCTAGAGGAAGCAAAGGCGGACGGCCTTATCGCCAAGCGGCCCCACTTCAACTCGGTCAGCAACTACTTGGCGAATCCGGCGCTCACGTCCGTCTTGAAGGAACTGATTACGGCTAGCAGCCTTCCGCTCAAAGCCATAGAGACTGACTTTGCCGTTGATTCGTCCGGCTTCGGGACCAGCCGCTTCGTCCGCTGGTACAACAAGAAGTACGGGCGGGAGATTGACAACCGCGAGTGGGTGAAGGTGCACCTTATGTGCGGGGTCAAGACGCACACAGTGACGGCAGCGGAGATCAGCGGATGGGCCGCGAATGACACAACCTACTTTGCCCCGCTAGTAGAGGAAACGGCCAAGCACTTCCAGATTGCAGAGGTATCAGCGGACAAGGCGTACTTGGGCCACAAGAACCTTGCAATCGTGGAAAGCCTGGGCGCGACGCCCTTCGTCCCCTTCAAGAGCAATACAGTGGCCGCGACGGGCGAGTCCGCATGGGCCAAGATGTACCACTACTACATGTTCAACCGCGATACCTTCCTTGCCCACTACCATAAGCGGTCGAACGTGGAAACGGTGTTCTCCATGATCAAGGGCAAGTTTGGGGACTCGGTGCGGAGCAAGGGGAACGTGGCCCAGGTCAACGAAGTGCTGTGCAAGGTGCTTTGCCACAACATCTGCGTTCTGGTACAGTCCATGCACGAGTTGGGGATTGCGCCAACGTTCGCCAGCCAGCCCCTTGCGGCCCTTGCCTAGCGGGGTATAATCCTAACGGGTACGCTATGACCGCGTGCCCGTTAGGGGGCTGCAATGGACAAACCAAACCACCTCTACTATGGCGACAACCTCGACGTACTCCGCAAATATATCAAAGACGAAACGGTTGACCTTATCTATCTTGACCCGCCCTTTAATAGCAATCAGAACTACAACGTCCTCTTTGCCGAGCAAGACGGTTCTCGGTCAGCGGCCCAAATTAAGGTGTTTAGCGATACCTGGCGTTGGGATATTTCGGCAGCGCAATCGTACAAGGACGTTGTAGAGGTAGGCGGCAAGGTCTCCCAAGCACTGCAAGGATTTCGCACATTATTGGGCGACAATGATATGCTGGCCTATCTATCCATGATGGCTCCTCGCCTGATTGAACTCCGTCGTGTGTTGCAACCCACTGGTAGCATTTACCTTCATTGCGATCCTGCTGCAAGCCATTATCTCAAAGTGTTGATGGATGCTGTATTCGGGCTAAAGAACTTCCGGCGAGAAATCATCTGGCGTAGTGGATGGGTATCTGGCTTCAAGACGCGGAGTGCTAACTGGACAAGGAACCACGATGTCCTTCTCTACTACGTCCGTGATGTCTCTAGTGACTTCACCTTCAACAAGGACTTAGCATATAAACCGCATGAGCCTGGCTATAAACGACGGGGGGGGGGCGAAAACCCAAAGGGTGTTGCCATTGATGATGTGTGGGATGAAGTCGCTCTTTACTCACCGTGGATTAAGAGCTTTTCCACTGAGAAGCTCGGTTACATGACACAGAAACCCCTAACGCTCTTGGAACGCATTATCAGTGTTAGCTCAAAGCCTGGGGGTACTGTGCTTGACCCATTTTGTGGGTGTGGTACAGCAATAGCGGCAGCCCAGAACTTAGGCCGCCAGTGGGTAGGCATTGACGTTACCCATCTCGCCATTACTCTGATAAAGCATCGGCTCGGCGGTGGCGCTTTTTACAAGACAATTGGAGAGCCGGTGTCATTGCCAGACGCCCAAGCCTTAGCGACGCAAGACCCCTATCAATTCCAGTGGTGGGCGTTAGGGCTTGTGGGGGCCAGGCCAGC
>JAUSIH010000056.1 GCA_030648205.1 Dehalococcoidia bacterium
CAGTTTGCGCGCACCGAGGGCATCATTCCCGCGCCGGAGTCGGCCCACGCCATACGGGTCGCCGTGGACGAGGCGCTGGCCTGCAAGCAGAGCGGGCAGCGCAAGACCATCCTGTTCAATTTGTCCGGCCACGGCCACTTCGACATGTCGGCCTACGACGCCTATTTCAGCGGCAAGCTGGAGGACTACGCCTATCCGAAGGAGAAGGTGGAGGAGGCGCTGAAGCAGCTGCCCAAGGTGGCGGTCTAGGAACACGCGGACCCTCACCCCCTGTGTCCCCCGCTCCCTTCGCAAGGGAGCGGGGGAGGGAATAAAGGGCCAGGGGACACCCCTGGAACCCCGGCGGGGGACTCTGTCCCCTGCACTCCTGCGGCGGGGGGTGACAGAAAAGACGTCCGTAGAGTGGCGTAAATCATGTCATTCCGAGCGTCAGCGAGGAATCTCCCCGGAAGGGATGTCCTGCGGGGGAGACCCCTCGCTGCGCTCGGGGTGACACAATAACAACCGCTCGGCCAGCTTGTGTGAGAGCTGGGCGACCGACATTCGCAATATGCAAGCGTTACGGATTGCTTTTGAGGGGGATATTTGATGAACCTCCCGCCGTCGCTCCTTGTAGATTCCGCTAGTCTCGCAAGCGCGGTACAAGACTCTATCACAACTAGTCCTATAACACTCGCGCGGGAGGGTGCACCGGAGCGCTGGCTGGTAAGTCATATCGAAAACGCTATCAAGAGGCTCAACCTGCCTGCCATCATTGAGAAGGAGGTCAATTACCCAAGGAGTAAAGAACGCCTCGATATGGTTCTGAAATTCCACGAGGGTGAAGTGTGGGTTGAAGCTAAGTATTTTGCTGCAGGCGCCGATGCTAATAAGAAGGACACCTTTAAACGGCAAACGCACTCGCTTGCTGAGGCGGTCCGCGACGGAGTTATAAAGCAGGCGCTTGCAATCGCAATCTTTGACTTTTATACAGAGAACCGGGTGAAGATCCTTTTATCAGAGGTTATAGTTGGGGACATATGGGCAAAACCACACGTACGCCTGTCACTTGACAGAAGGAGTCCCATAGCGCCATCGCTCCCAGTCTGGCTAGTTGTGACAAACGCAGCCACATAATAAGGTGATTCCTATGTACCGTCCAACCCTTGAGGAAGTGAAGAAGCTCGCCAGCCAGGGCAACCTGGTGCCGGTGTACCGCGAGATCATGGCGGACATGGAGACGCCCGTCTCCGCGTTCCTGAAGATAGCGCGGGGGCCGCACAGCTTTCTGCTGGAGAGCGTGGAGGGCGGCGAGCGCCTTGCCCGCTACAGCTTCATCGGCACCGAGCCGTACATGGTTATCAAGACCGGCCCCGGCCAGCCCGCCGGCGCGGTGGACCCCCTTGTCCAGGTGGAGAGGGAGCTCAAGGGCGTAAAGCCTGTCGTCGTGCCGGGCCTGCCGCGCTTCCTGGGTGGCGCGGTCGGCTACCTGTCGTACGAGACTGTCCGCTACTTCGAGCCGCGCGTGCCCGCGACCGAGCCGGACACGCTGGGCGTGCCGGAGTCCGTGTTCATGTTCACCGACACGCTTCTGGTCTTCGACCACGTGAAGCACAAAATCCAGCTTGTGAGCCACGTGCATACGGACGGCGACATCGAGCAGGAGTACATGGCGGCGGTGGCCCGCATCGAGTGGCTGGCGGAGCGCCTGCGCCATCCCCTGGAGCTGCAGAAGCGTCACGTCCCCGCGCCGTCGCCCGCCGAGTGCGCGCCCGTGCCTAACATGACGCAAGAGCAGTACGAGGCGATGGTCAGCTCCGCCAGGGAGTACATCAGCGCGGGTGACGTCATTCAGGTGGTGCTCTCCCAGCGCCTGCGGCGGCGCACCAGCGTGGAGCCATTCGATATCTACCGCTCCCTCCGGATGCTCAACCCCTCGCCGTACATGTACTATTTGCATCTGGACGATTTCGATATCGTCGGCGCGTCGCCGGAGCTGCTGGTGCGCGTGGAGGACGGCATGGTCGCCACGCACCCCATCGCGGGCACGAGGCCGCGGGGCAGGACGCCGGAGGAAGATGCGCGGCTGGAGAGTGACCTGCGCACCGACGCCAAGGAGCGCGCCGAGCACATCATGCTCGTGGACCTGGGCCGGAACGACATCGGACGGGTCAGCGAGCCGGGCACGGTGAAGGTGACAGAGTTGATGGGCGTGGAGCGCTACTCCCACGTGATGCACCTGGTCTCTCACGTCACCGGCAAGCTGAGCGCGGGGCTGACCGCCTACGACGCCCTGCGGGCCTGCTTCCCCGCGGGCACCGTCTCCGGCGCGCCCAAAATCAGGGCCATGGAGATCATTGCCGAGAAGGAGCCGGAGCGCCGCGGCCCGTATGCGGGCGCCGTGGGCTACTTCAGCTTCTCCGGCAACATGGACACCTGCATAACCATTCGGACGATCGTCGTCAAGGACGGTGTCGCCTGCGTGCAGGCGGGAGGAGGCATCGTGTACGACAGCACGCCCGTCGGCGAGTTCCGGGAGAGCCTGCAGAAGATGGAGGGCCCGCTCCGGGCCATCATTGAAGCGGAAGAGCAGGTGGCGGCGCACGCGGACGAGCCTCGGAGCCACCTGCGGAGGGCGGCGCGATGACGCTGGCGGGACGGGTCGCGCTGGTCACGGGCGGCAATCGCGGCATCGGCGGGGCGATCAGCCTGGCGCTGGCGCGCGACGGCGCGGACGTGGCCGTGCTCTACCGGCGCGAAGAGGCCTCCGCCCACGAGACCGCGGCGCACGTGCAGAAACTGGGCCGCCGCTGCGTGACGGTGCAGGCGGACGTGAGCGACTACGAGCAGGTGAAGGCCGCCGTGGCCAAAGCGACGCAGGCGCTGGGGACGGTGGACATCTTGGTACACAACGCCGGAATCGCGTCGCGGGGGCTGTCTATCGTGGACTCCGACCCGAAGGAGTGGCGACGGGTTATAGATACCCACATCTTCGGGGGCATGCACCTGGTCAAGGAAGTAGCCCCCGGGATGCGCGGGAAGAAGCGCGGCGACGTCATCTTCATCTCCTCCGCCGCCACGCTCCGAAGTCCTCCCCACTACTCTCCCTATCTGGAGGCCAAGGCGGGGCTGGAGGCGATGGCCCGGGCGCTGGCGAAAGAGGAGCGCAAGAACAACATCCGCGTGAACGTCGTCGCGCCAGGGCTCGTGGAGACGGAGCTGGGGCGGCGGCTGGTCAAGGGCGCGCTGGGCGTGGACGATATCAAAACTCTCTATGCGACGTATCCGTTCGGGCGCGTCTGCCAGCCAGAGGACGTCGCCGACTTTGTTGCGTTCCTGTGTTCGCCGGGGTGCCAGTACGTGTCCGGCCAGGTCATCTACATGGACGGCGGCATGGGCGGCGAGGTGCCGGTCAAGCCCACGTGAGAAGTGGCGTCCGACGGTCTGTCATCCCTCGCAAGGTGTCCCGTCGGGGAGATTCCTCGTCCTTCCCCGGAAGGACTCGGAATGACAGAGGACACCTGGGCTAACGTCATCGCGACCGCGGGGTTGCAAGGGGGCGCAGCCCCGTAGCCTGTCCTGAGCAAAGTCGAAGGACCGGGGGTCTGGGGGAGTCCCCCAGTTTCTACTCATTCCCCCTTCCTGTCAGGCCTGTCCTGAGCTTGCCGAAGGAAAGGGAGTTGGGGGGATGGTGACCAGTCCAGACAGCGGGAGGTGAGGAGCCATGCTCCTCCTGATTGACAACTACGATAGCTTTACCTACAACCTCTACCAGTACCTCTCGGAGCTGGGCGAGCGCGTGGAGGTCGTCCGCAACGACAAGGCCACCGTCCCGGACATCGAGCGGATGAAGCCCGAGCGCATCGTCATCTCGCCTGGCCCCTGTACGCCGAAGGAGGCGGGCGTCAGCAACGACGTCATTCGCGCCTTCGCCGGCAAGGCGCCGCTCCTGGGCGTCTGTCTGGGCCATCAGTGCATTGGCTACACGTACGGCGCCGTCGTGGACCGTGCGGGCGAGATCATGCACGGCAAGACGTCGCTCATCCACCACGATGGACGGGGGTTGTTCGCGGGCCTGCCGGACCCATTCGAGGCCATCCGGTATCACTCCCTGGTCATCCGGCGCGAGACCCTGCCGGACAGCCTGGAGGTCACGGCGTGGACGGACAACGGCCTCATCATGGGCGTGCGACACAAGCGGCACCTGGTGGAGGGCGTGCAGTTCCACCCGGAGTCCATTATGACTGGCGTGGGCAAGGACATCCTCCGGAACTTCCTGCGCATGAGCCAGCCCGTGCACGCCTAGCTGACAAGGACTCCCCGCTGGGCGTAGAATGACAAACGATCACCTGTCGCACTCCACACAGCACGCATAGCAGAAGGGGGATGCGATGATAGATTCCACGATGCTGCCGCTGGTGCTGGTCGTTCTGGTGGTTGTCCTGGCCATCGCCATGCTCGTGGTGGCGCTGACTCTGGCGCTGTCCACGCGGCGCTTCGCCCGCTACGCCGAGTACACGGCAGTCGAGACGTCCAAGCACGCCGCGGCCACCGCGCGGCTGGCGGAGGCGACCCAGCGCGCGGAAGTGGCTGGCGTGATGCCGGTGCTGGGCCTGCGGATTTTCAACGCCCCCACTGAGAAAGAGGGGGCGTTGCGCTTTGAGGTCAAGAACGCGGGCCTGGGTCCTGCGCTAAATGCTCAGTGTAAGGTGGAGGGCCTGGGGGTCACCAGCGAGGTCTGGGAAAGTCCGGCGCTTGGCCCCGGCGAATGGCTTGGGCGGCCGGAGGAGGCGCAGGTCCGGTATAGCAGCGTCATTGACAGCAAACGTCCGCCCATCTCAGAGGCGGAGATACCGCGCGTCAAGGTGTCCTACGAGGATGTGCAAGGCAACTCGTACGAGTCCCTGTTCGTGTGCAGGCATCCGGTCGTTGTGGGCCCGGACGGCGCGGTGCAGGGTCGGCTGGCGTTCCGCCGCATTCAGAAGGAAGCGGGGTAGCGTGGAGATAACGCCCCTGCAAATCATTGGGCTGGTCGTCCTGGTGCTGGCCGCGTACTTTACGCCGCGTCTGGCCCGCCGCTACTTCGAGAGGTTGGCGCAGCGGCAGGCGGAGTTGCTGCGCGCTCAGCGCGAGGCGGAGGAGCGCGGCGAGGGCGCACCGAAGCCTTAGAACCCATTCCGAAATTCGGCTTCATGGTTCGACCCTTCGGCTCTGCTCAGGGCAGGCAAGCTCACCATGAACGGAATAACCACCGCTCACCCTGAGCTTGTCGAAGGGTGAGCAGGCATTTTGAAATGACTTCCAGTTGCCCCTACTCCAGCTTGTAGCCCTTCTCTCGGAGTAGCTTCAGGCAGGCGTCTACCGCCCGCGCGTCGTACTTCGTCCCTCGCCCGTTTGTTATCTCCTCCAGAGCCTTCTCCAAAGCATGCGCAGGCCGGTAGGGCCGGTGGGATGCCATGGCCTCCACGACGTCCGCCACCGTGAGGATGCGCGTTTCCAACAGGATGTCCTGGTCTTTCAGACCCCTGGGATACCCCGAGCCGTCCATAAGCTCGTGGTGCTGGCACACAATATCCGCCACCGGCCACGGGAACTTGATCTCTTTAAGTATCTCGTAGCCGGTCTCCGGATGCGTCTTGATCAAGCTCATTTCGATATTGGTGAGCTTGCCCGGCTTGTTCAGTATCTCCGCGGGGACGCTGAACTTCCCGAGGTCGTGCATGGCGGCGGCGATGCGCAGCCCCTCGACGCGCTTGGCGGACAGGTCCAGCTCCACCGCAATGGCGACGCAGAGATGCGCGACGCGCTTCTCATGGCCCGCTGTGTAGGGGTCGCGGCCCTCGCTCATTCGCCCGATGGCCTCCGCCGTGTCATACAGGCCCTGCCGGATCCGCTCGGCGCTCTGCCGTGCGCTCTGCTCTACTCTCTTGCGCGCGGTGATGTCGAGGTGAATGCCCAATCTGCCCACTATCTCGCCCTCGGCGTTGCGCAGCAGCGCTGTGCTGACGCTGACGTCAACCTGCGAGCCGTCTTTCCGCAGACGCCGCGTTTCGTAGTCAACAAGTGGTTCTCCCCCCAACGACCGCTGACGCATTACCTCATGCTCCTCCCGTCGGTCCTCGGGTATCAGCGGAAGCGGCATTCCAATTATTTCCTGCGCGCTCCAGCCATACATCCGTTCGGCGGCCGGGCTCCACTCCGTCACGCGGCTTTCCTTGTCAATGACAAGAATCGCGGTAGGCGACGATTGGATCAACGCGTTCAGCTGTGCAGTTGTACGGGTCAACTTCGCCTCCGCTCGCTTGCGCGCAGAGATGTCCGTCATGACTCCAATAGTGCCGACCACGCGACCCTGCTGGTCATGGATCGGACCCACGGCAACGTTGACGTCAACCAGCGACCCGTCTTTCCGCAAGCGTTTGCCTACGTACCCGGTGACGGTCTCGCCCCGCAACGCCTGCTGACGCAGGGCTTTAACCTCCTCGGCTTTCTCCGGAGGAGTCATGGGAAGCGGCTTGCCGATGACCTCGTGCGCGGTCCATCCAAAGATGCGCTCCGCGGCGTGGTTCCAGGCCGTTGCTCTCCCTTCAAGGTCAACAGTTATGATGGCCGAAGGAGATGCGGTCACCAGTGTGCGCACGGTCTCGTTCGCCATGCGCAGCTTCTCCTCCGTCCGCTTGCGCCTCGTGATGTCCGTCATGACGGAAACAATCCCGGTAACGCGCCCCTGCGGGTCACAGACCGGACCGAAAGAAACGCTGACGTCAATCAGCGACCCGTCTTTCCGCAGGCGTCTGACTTCGTACCCGGTGACGGTCTCGCCTTGCAACGCCCGCTGACGCAGGGCTTTAACCTCCTCGGCTTTCTCCGGAGGAGTCATGGGGAGCGGCTTGCCAATGATCTCCTGCGCGGTCCATCCAAAGATGCGCTCTGCGGCGCGGTTCCATACTGTCGCCCTTCCCTCCATGTCAATGCATATGATGGCGGAAGGAGATGCGGTCACCAGTGTGAACATGGTCTCGTTCGCCGCGCGCAGCGCCTCCTCCGTCCGCTTGCGCTCCGTGACGTCTTGGGTAAGGACAATCAGGTGTGGCTCTCCCCCAATGTCCACATGAGTAGCTGACAGAACCCCCCACGCCAACTCGCCTGACTTTCGGCGAAACTGGGCTTCGAACATTGAGACTGGCTTGTTTTCACGCAGGGCCTGGACGATATTCAGGCGGTCTTCGGGATTGACCCAGACGTTCAGGTCTTCGGCTGTCCGTCCGACCACTTCTTCCCGTGTGTAGCCCCACATGCGGAGAAGGGTATCGTTGACATCCACCATGTGGTTGTCAGATAGTCTGGTCATGATGATGCCCACTGGGCTGGACTGAAACGCTTTTCTGAACCGCTCCTCGCTCTCTCGCAGAGCTTCCTCCGCCCGCTTGCTGACG
>JAUSIH010000057.1 GCA_030648205.1 Dehalococcoidia bacterium
GCCGACTTGATGAGCTGGAACTGCTCGCGGCGGAGCAGTCTCCTGTCGTCGGAGCTCTTGCGCTTGAAGTTCCACAACACGTCCTGGGCGGTGAACTCCCTGCCGTTCACGGGCTCCATGTTGTGCCACTTGACGCCCCTGCGGAGTTTAAAGATGTATGTCTGAGCGTCGGGCGCCTCCCATGACTCGGCCAGGTCGGCCACTATTTCGAGGTCGCCGTCCAGCGTGAGAAGCCCGTTATAAGCGGGCGTGACGACGGGCGCCCACCACGGCGCGCCACGCCAGTGGTCCGTGTCCAGGCTGTCGGGGAAGTTCTCCGCTACGCGGGTGAGCGTGCCGCCGTACTTGGGCGCTCCCGCGGGCGGCTGGACGGCCGCCACCGTGGGGGCGGGCGCCGCACGGGGGACTTGGGGCGCCGGGGCGGGGGCGGCGGCCGGCGGTTGCGCGGGAGACGGCGCACGGGGCTGCGCGGCGGGCGCCGCGGGTGCGGCAGGCGCCGGCGCGGCGGCGGGCGCGCACGCCGCTATGATGAGCGCGACGGTGATACCCAAAACCACGAGCAGGTTCAGGCGAAGCATGAAGTCCCTCCTTCCAGACTACCTATAGCGAATCCGGGGGTCGAGATACGCGTACAGCAGGTCCACGAACAGGTTGGTGGTCAAAAACACTCCCGCGATGATGACCATCGCGCCCTGGAGAAGGACAAAGTCCCGCTGGCGGATGCTGTCCAGGACCAGACGCCCCACGCCCGGCAGCGTGAATATGGTCTCGATAATCACGCTCCCGGCCAGCAGGTGGCCGAACTCGAATCCCACGAGCGTGAGGACAGGGATGGATGCGTTTTTCAGGACGTGACGCATTGTGACAGTGAACTCGGCAAGCCCTTTGGCCCAGGCCGTCCGCACGTAGTCCTGCCGCAGGACCTCAAGCACGCACGAGCGCGTCATGCGCATGGTGAACGCGGCGAAGTAAAAGCCGAGGGCCAGCGCCGGAAATGCGAACTGCTGGAGGTTGCTCCACGGGTCCTCCCACAAGGGACGGTACACCGCCGGAGGCGTCCATGTGAAAAGCACGGACGGGCCGAACAGGAGCAGCGTGCCGAGCCAGAAGCTCGGTATCGCCAGGCCGGCAATGGCCACCACTCGGCTCGCATGGTCCATCCATGTGTCCTGACGGATGGCGGCCAGGATGCCGGCAGGGATGGCGACGAGAAGGGAGACCGCCGTCCCCAGTAGAGCAAGCTCCACCGTGATGGGCGCGGCGAGGGCTATCTCCTCCAGGACGGGCGTCTCTTTCCAGAAAGACATGCCGAAGTCGCCCCGGAGGGCGCCCCACAGCCAGCGCAGGTACTGTTCATGAATCGGGCGGGCGAGACCCAGCTTCTCCTTAAACGCGAGCAGGTCCTCTCGCTTCATCTCATCTCCGAACTTGGCGTCAACAACATCTCCGGGTATGACCCATATCATCAGAAAAACAAGCAGGGAGATGCCCAGGATGGCTGGGATGAACAGTACCAGGCGACGGAGAATGTATTGGCTCATGCCGTTCGCTCCAGGTCTGCTGCTAACTCGTGATCGCTCAGGCGATTCAACCGCGACCAATGCACCGCTGGATTTTTTGCATGTAAACCGCCGATAATCGTGACTTGATGCATCCTTCATATAACCAATCGAATAATTGGTTACGCGGGCGTCGCCAGATTGCGGCTTAGGTTAGCAGGTCTCTTCGCGCATGTCAATCTGCCGCGCCACGCATTGCGGCGCTCCTCCGGCGCGTCGCGCTACCCCTTGCCGGAGACGTACCGCGGAAGCGGTTGGGCGAGCGCCGCCGTTGCGGAAGGTGCGTCCAGACCGCGGACCCGCGGCGGAAAGCAGGGATGGGAGGTGACACGATGGCGCTAGGGCCGACCATCCAGCAGGTGCGCAAGCGCGACGGCCATCTGGAGCCGTTCATGCCCTGGAAGATCGCTCAGGCCATCGGGAAGGCGCTGCGCGCGAGCCAGGAGGCGGACGGAGAGCGGGCGCGCATCCTCTCGGCGCATGTCGTGGGCAGGGTCGAGGACCGCTTTCGGAGGCGCATCCCCGGCGTCGAGAGCATCCAGGACATCGTGGAAGAGACGCTGATTCAGCATGGACTTGCCCAGACAGCCAAAGCCTCTATTCTGTACCGGCAGCGCCGCACCGAGATTCGGGAGGCAAAGAAGCTCCTTGGCATCCAGAACGACCTGAATCTGACCGTCAACGCGGTCACCGTCCTGGAGAAGCGCTACCTGCTGCGCGACGACGAGGGGCGCGTCGTCGAGACGCCGGGGCCTGTCTCCGAAGCATGCCATCGGCCACGTTTTCCCGCGTGTCCTGTCTTGTTCGTCTGCGTAACGGTAGCGTAGCGGGCTGCCCTGCAAGCGGGACAGGCCTCTGCAACGCCGGCCTCTATGGTAGAATGGAATAGCTATGCTTACCGCCTATCAGTCGGCGTTGACATGGGTGCTGAGCTTTGCCGATTACGAGAGAAACCCCGTGGTCAAGTACTCGTCGGCGGAGTTCAACCTGCCGCGGATGGAAGCTCTGCTGGCCCGGTTGGCTAACCCGCACCGTGCGTCGCCCGTTATACATATCGCCGGGACCAAAGGCAAGGGCAGCACGGCGGCGCTTGTTGCGTCCGCGCTGTCCAAGGCCGGCTACAGAGTCGGCCTGTACACGTCACCGCATCTGCATACGTTTCGAGAGCGCATGCGGATAGGGCGGCGCCTGATTACCGAGGAGGAGGTGGCGGCGCTGGTGGCGCGGCTTCGGCCAGAGGCGGAGACTCTGAATGCTCAGGGGACGTTGGGGCAGGTGACGACCTTTGAGCTTATCACGGCGCTGGCCTTTCTCTTCTTTGAGGGGAGGGTGGACGTTCAGGTGTTGGAAGTGGGCCTGGGCGGCAGGTTGGACTCCACGAACGTGTGCCAGCCCGAGGTCTGCGTTATCACCAGCCTGAGCTATGACCACACGCAGATCCTGGGACGAACGCTATCCGAGATAGCCTATGAGAAGGCGGGCATCCTGAAGGCGGGGGCTCTGGCGGTGAGCGCGCCCCAGGCGCCGGAGGCTATGGCTGTGGTCGAGGATGCTGCTTGGAGCAAGGGTGTGCCCCTGACGGTGGCGGGCCGCGACGTGACATGGGAACCAATCCGGCAAGACCTGGACGGCCAATCGGTACGCATCCAGGGACTGCGGGACTCCTATGATATATGGCTTCCCCTGCTGGGCGACCATCAGGTGGAGAACGCGGCGGTGGCTGTGGCGACGCTGGAGCTGGCCGGGCGTCGAGGCCTGATCGTGCCCGCCTACGCCATCATCGCGGGGTTCCGTGACGTCTCCTGGCCGGGCCGCCTGCAGGTGCTGGAGCGCAAGCCCCTGGTGATTGCGGACGGAGCGCACAACCCGTACTCCATGGCGTGTCTGCGGAACGCCCTTCGCGGGCATTTTCCCTTTCGCAAGGCCTTTGTCGTTATAGGGTTGTCGGCGGACAAGGACGCGCCGGGTATTCTGCACGAGTTGGCGTCGCTGGGGTGCAAGCTCATCGCCGTGCGCTCACGGCACCCGCGGGCCGCGGACCCGGCACAGCTTGTCGCCGAGGCCCGGCGTCTGGGCATGGAGGCCGTGAGCGCGCCGACGGTCGCGGACGGCCTGGCTTTGGCCCGCCGAGAGGCGCAACCGGACGACCTGGTCTGCGCGACGGGGTCGCTCTTCGTGGCGGCGGAGGCCATCGAGGCCGTGTGCGGCATTACGCCCGAGGTCCTGCCGCTGCCCTCGAAGGTTGCGCCCGCGCGCTAAGTAATCACCTGAGGAGTCGTCATGACCCCTGGTTTTGAGAATCTGGACCCGCTTGTCCGACCCCGACGACGCGACCGACGGGTCGTTGTCACGGGCATGGGCGTCATATCGCCCATCGGCAATACGCTGGAAGAGTACTGGCGCGGGCTGCTGACGGGCAAGTCGGGCATCGCCCGCGTGACCTTCTGCGACTCTTCGGACTATCCGACCAAGATAGCTGGCGAGGTCAAGGACTTTGATCCGACCCTGTACCTCAATCCCAAGGAAGCACGTCGGCTGGCGCGCTTCACTCAGTTCGCTGTTGCCGCGACGCGGATGGCCCTGGCGCATGCGCAGCTTGATCCGGCGAAGCTGAAGCCGGACCGCGCCGGAGTGCTGCTTGGCAACGGTAACGGCGGATTCCCGACGGTTGAGGAGGGCGTTCGCGCGCTGGTGAGCAAGGGTGGGAGGCGGACAAGCCCGTTCTTCATGCCCATGATCCTGCCGAACATGGCGGCGTCCCAGGTCAGCATCAGCTTTGGACTCAAGGGCTATAACTCCACCATCGTGACTGCCTGCGCCGCGGGGACCCAGGCCACGGGTGACGCGGTGGAGGTCATCCGCCGCGGCGCCTGCGATGTGATGGTCGCGGGCGGGACAGAGGCGGGCATGACGGAGATTGGCCTGGCGGGGTTTTGCGCCATGCGAGCCATGAGCACGCGCAATGACGAGCCTGCTCGAGCCAGCCGTCCCTTCGACGCGCTGCGCGACGGGTTCGTGGCGTCCGAGGGGGCCGCGGTGTTGGTGCTGGAGAGCCTGGAGCACGCAGTCAACCGGGGCGCGCTTATCCTGGCGGAGATGTCAGGCTACGGCGTCTCCTCCGATGCGTACCACGCTGTCCAGCCCTCGCCGGACGGGGCGAGCGCCGCGCTGGCAATGCAGCGGGCCATCGCGGACGCGGGCATTCAGCCCACGGACGTTGACTATATCAACGCCCACGGCACATCCACGCCGCTGAACGATGCGGTGGAGACGGCGGCCATCAAGAGCGTATTCGGGGAACACGCCTACCGCGTGCCGGTAAGCTCTACCAAGTCCATGATCGGCCATGCTCTGGGCGCCGCGGGCGCGCTGGAGGCGGTGGCCTGCGTCAAGATGATTCAGGAGGGTGTCCTGCACCCAACGACAAACTACGAAAATCCGGACCCGGCGTGCGACCTTGACTATGTGCCCGGAAAGGCGCGGCCCGCGAGGCTGCGGCATGTACTCAAGAACAGCTTTGGCTTCGGAGGGCAGAACGCCTGCCTGGTGGTAAGCAAGTACGAGTAGTAGTCCGCCGTCACGGACGCGGAAGAGGGGCCTGCCGTGTTGCGGCGGGCCCCTCTTGTTTTGCGCGCGACATAACACGCGCCAGTGTCGAGCGGTGCTGACGCTCGCGCCGACGGATGCGGCTGGCAGGTCGCTAGACTGTCAGCGGCGCGGAGGCGAGGGCTTCTTTGGAAAGCATCTCATGCATGATGCGCTGGACTGCCATGACGTGGGAGCACGTGCTATGGGTGGGAAAGAAGTGGCAGGTGCATGACCAGGAACCGTCTTGGAAGCTGAGGGTGTAGTCGTCGTGGTCGCCTTTGAACCGGGCGGAGAAGTCCGTAAAGTTGATCCGGTGGCGCTCTTCGGCATACCGCTTGGCCTTCTCAATCTTCCCGATCAGGCTGGAGTACATGGCTCCTCCTTACATGGATTGAGTACTACCGGGTCCGTGCGCCTTTTGCCTTCCCTTGACTGCATTCTACTCCCCGCACCTAAAACGGTCAACTCGAAGGGCCAGACATGCGGGGCCAGGACGTTGGGTCGGGCACGCGCGCCCCAACAAAAACGCCTCGCGGTCGGCGAGGCGTTCGCAAACGGTAGTGCGCTCATCTCTTACTTGCCGCCGTCCAGCGGCGACATCGCCACCAGACGCGACCGGATGATGAGCCGGTCCCAATAGGCGTAGTCCGGGTAGCAGGTGATGAGGGTCACGGTAGGCTCAGCGGTCTGGGCGAACACGTCGAGCGCTTCCGGCTTGACCAACTCCCACCCTACTACTCTGTAAAGGAACTTGGCTTTGTCAGTCGAAATGATGATGTCCACAGCCTGCCCCGCGTCCAGCAACTTGGGAATCTCCGGCAGGCGCTTGAAGACTTCACCCTCACGCAGGAGGGGGCTGCTGATATGGCCGGACATGACTATGTTGCCCAACTCTCCAGGGTTGGCCGTGCCCTTGTGGTGTCCCACGGCCCACTTGGCTATCTCCCACTCCAGCACGCCGTCCTTCCAGACGGTGCCTACCTCCACCACCTTCGAGTCGACGGCTATAGCCGGTATCTGGATGCGGACCGCGGGCGGCGCGACCTCCAGCGTCCTGGGCAGCGTGTCCCAGTTGACGTATTGCATGCCCACGCCATCTGGCGTGGGGGCGTTGCCGGAAGTGGCCGGGCTGAGCGCGGCGCTGGCCAGCTTGACCGCGGGATAAAGCTCAACCGAGGGGCCGTCAAACGCGCTGCGTGAAGACGCAGGCGCGGACGACGGGTTGGAAGCAGGAGCGGCGCTCGCGGGTACAGAGACCGACTTGACAGACTCCCAGCCGGCGGGAATGTCCTTCGTGAGAGCCGCGGGGTTCGCCGTACGGGCCAGTCCGTTGAACTGGGCGTAGGCGCTGAGGGAGAGACCGTAGTAAGCGGCGGTACCGCCCATCAGCAGGCCGCCGACGGCGAGGGAGGCAATGCCCAGGAAGCGACGCTTGCCAGGTTGCAGCCGGTTTGGGGCGCTTAGCAGCCTCGACAGTATGGACACCGTCGCCTCCCCTATACGCCCATGTTGCGTGCTATCACCATGCGGAGCACCTCCGACGTGCCCTCCCCGATGGTCATCGCCTTCGCGTCCCGGTAGAACCGGTTGATGGGTGTTTCCCTCATGAAACCATATCCCCCGTGGATTTGCAAGCCCTCGTCCGCGGCCTTGACCGCTATCTCGGACGAGAAGAGCTTGGCCATTGCGGCTTCCTGCGTGAACGGCGCGCCCTTGTCCTGGAGAAATGCGGCCTTGTAGGTGATGAGCCGGGCCAACTCCACGTTCACCGCCATGTCGGAGAGCTTGAACTGGATCGCCTGGAACTTGCTGATTGTCTGCCCGAACGCGACCCGCTGTTTGGCGTAGGCGTGGGACAGGTCCAGGCAGCCCTGCGCGATCCCCGTGCACAGCCCCGCCACCGCCACGCGGCCCCGGTCCAGCACGACCATGAACTGGCGCAGCCCGGCGCCTCGCTTGCCGACGAGGTTCGCTTCGGGCACACGGCAGTCGTCGAACCGAAGCTCACGCGTGTCGGATGCGCGCCAGCCCATCTTCTTGTACGGCTTGCTGACGCTGTAGCCCGGCGTGCCCGTGGGCACCAGGATGGTGCTGAACTCTTTGCCGCCCTGGGGTCGCGTGCCCGTGACGGCGGCCACGGTCACGAACGTGGTCATCTCCGTGCCCGCGTTCGTGATAAAGCACTTGCTGCCGTTGATGACCCAATTCCCGTTCTGGACTGACGCGGTGCTCTGCATGCTCCGGTTGTCCGAGCCTCCTGACGGCTCGGTCAGGCCGAACGCCCCCAGCGTCTTGCCCTGCGCCAGGGGCGTGAGCCAGCGCTTCTTCTGCTCCTCGGTGCCGTACAGGAGGAGCGGCATGCCGCCCAGGGTGACGTCCGCCTCGATGGTGATGCCGACGGACGAGTCCACGCGCGCCAGTTCCTCTAGCGCGATGACGTAGGAGATGGTGTCAGCGCCGCCGCCGCCGTACTTTTCCGGGAAGGGCAGGCCCATGACGCCCAGCTCGCCGAGCTTGCGGATGATGTCGGTGGGGAACTCCTCCGCCTCGTCGTAGCGGGCGATGACGGGGGCGATCTCCTTCTGAGCGAAGTCGCGCACCAGCGTCTGGATGGCGATGTGCTGTTCCTGGAGGTCGAAGTCCACGGCGCGCTCCTGGAGGGAATGTGGCGGCTCCGGGAGAAGTATAACACATATCTGAATCTATCGAGAGTGGGCGTCGTGTGCTGACCAAGGCAATCGCATTTTAGTGCGAGCGTTCATTCCCGTCCATCCGGTGAGTCCTTGAAGAAATGATGAAGGAAGCCCGCCGGTCCACCACCGTCATTCCGGCGTAGGCCGGAATCCTGTTTCGCCGTCGCGGGCGAGCTTGTGTCCCTGGGCTCCGGCGTTCGCCGGAGCGACGATGGGACGCCCCCTTTGTGGTTTGCCATGTCCATGCGTAAGTAAGAAGGAATCAAGACGCGATTGCCCTGGTGTGCTATCATCGTGCCCGATATGATGACGCAAGGGCCAACGGACAATCGCAGGCTCGCCGGTATGGCGGTCATGGGCGTCAGCGCGGTCAACCTGGCGGCCAGCCTCGCGCTGCTGCTCCTGCTGCGGCCCGGCACGCTGGCGGGCGGCGGCGTCACCGACCGCATGACGTACATCGTGACGAACCGCTTTGTCTGGACGGCGGGCTGGCTGCTGTGGGTGCTGGCCGCGCTCTCGCTCGTGGGCCTGTTCTATGTCCTGAGCGCGCACCTGGACAGTCGCATGGCGGGGCTGCTCCGCTACGCGCGGGCGCTCGCCGTGCTGGGCGCGGCGCCGGACATCATCGCCAACCTCATCAACGCGGGTGTCCTCGCGGACATGCCCGCCCGCTGGCTCGCGGCGTCGCCCGCGGTGCGCCCCGTGGTGCTGGAGGAGTTCGCGGTGTGGGACCGGTTCGCGGTGCTGCTGACGGGCGGGCTGGCGAACCTGCTGTACGGCCTCGCCGGGGCGCTGCTCACGGCGGCGATGTTCCGGACGGCGCATTTCCCGCGCCTCCTGGCGTGGGGCGGCGCCGTGGTGTGGGGCATGGCGCTCGCGATGAGCGTCGCGGGCTTCGCGGTGTCGCCCGCCGCGCTGGAGCCGACCGTGGGCGCGACGATGGCGCTGTTCATTGCGTGGAGCTTCGCCGTGGGGTACGTCTTCCTGTACCGGCGCGGCGGGCCTCCCGCTACGAGACTGTAGGCGGCTTCCGGTCCGACAGGAGGGCCTTGAGGCGCTCTAGGGCGTCACGGTACTCCTGGTAGTAGAGCAGCCGCGTCGCCTCCCCGTAGTCGCGCCAGCAGAAGGCGGTATGCTCGTCGCTGAGCGTGACGGGCGTGTCCGGCGCGACCTCCATCGCGAAGCATCGCTCCGAGCACGTCTGGCCGTTCGCCGGGTAGTCGTAGGCGTAGTCGAGGTCGGTGACGCGGGTGAAGCGGCGGATGCCGGACTCCTCCGCGACCTCGCGCACGACGGCGTCGCGCGGCGTCTCGCCGTCGTCCACCACGCCGGTGATGGGCTGCCAGAAGCCGCCGAGCGCCTCGACGCGCTTCAGCAGCAGGAAGCGCGGTTGCGCGCCGCCGGTGTACACGAACGCGGCGACGGAGACGCGGGGGGAGGGCTACTGTGCTTTGGTGGCATGACTTCTCTAATGAGGTCTGCTGGCGGAAGCAATATCTACTAGTACCTAATGGCGACAAACCGCGTACCCTTCACCGAACGTGCGCCGTGGTTCACCAGATACAAGTCTTATTACGCTGATTTACGCAACTAGGTACTAGGTTGCGAGATCAAAGGGTAAGTCACTGATGTCGCGAAGACGCCTGCCATTGATCATGGTTATGAGCATGTCTAGTTGGTCTTGATTATCAACCTCTCTGAGGGTCTTCGTTAGTTCCGTAAGCGCGAAGTGATATACGCAATCCAAGTCACCGGTACCAAGCGCTAGAGCTGAAATCCGTGTGGGCAGGGGTTCAGCCGTCACCGCAACTATATGAGGCGAGTGCCCTTTGCGATTTCGGATCAAATTCAGAGCCTCCGTTCTTGTATTTTGAGATCTATCACTTCGTATTGTCCACTTGCAGGAGATACTAGCGTGCAGTATCGGAAAAGATTTCTCGCGATTAACAAGCCGAAGAGGCGTCAGGCGGGCCACATCGTCCTGTGCACTGACCAACTTCTGCTCTCTGTTAACTTCGGCATCAGATATAGGTGTTCTGGCGACGATAATGTCGGGCTTGACAATATAGTCGCCTCCTAGCGCGGGAGCCAAAGCTCTGTCTTGGGCGACTAGCTTTTCCAAGTATGCCAAGTGCTCATATTGGTCAAACCTGGAGATGACCGTTTGAGCAGTTGAATATATCCAATGTCCTGGACGTACGTGGTGCAAAAGTTTGAACGCCTCTGCTAGGAAGTCCTTAGTGGCTACCTCGAACAGACCTCCAACTGTCTGCTCGTTGATTCGCTTATGGTCAGCCACATATCCCAGACGTTTGACTATCCCCCAAGCGATATTCACACTCGATTTATTACTGCCGTCGGCAAAGTTGGGGTACTCAACATGTTTCTTGGAGTCTCGGCTTATCCGTATAATGTCTTTGCAGATACGATTGTGGTACGCTTCTCGAAGCTCGGCAATTCCCATCTTCCTTGTTTCACGTGAAGCCATCTTAAGCCTCCGGTTTGAAAAAACCGATGACAAACTCCTCATGCATGCGCTGTTGGATTTGGGAACCCAAGTCACGCGTGACCCCCATTGGGAGCATGCGACGGTCTCGGTCCAGGCTTCGTACTCCGACCTTTGGAACCTCAAACCCTATCGCTTTACCGATCTCGACTAGGCAAGACCCTGTCTCCGTGTTCTTGCCACGCATGACCGAAGACCCAACAACAACTACTGCTGCTCTGCCTGGCTTAAGAACGCGGTACATCTCACGCAAAGCCCGCATCATTTCAGAATAGTAGCGGTGCAAGACGCGTCCCTTTCTCCTGTCAAGACATCCTATCTGCGACACGACTTCCGCCGTTCCATTGGGCAACTTCTCCAAGTCTTTGTCTACTACGCCTTCACTACCGATATATTCCTTTCTCCTGTGACTCAGTTCATTGAGAGCATGTCCAGTCCATACAAGCGAAAACTTGTGAGCTCGCATGTAGTCGATAGCGTTGGAGGCATATGGTGGTGAAGTCACAATCAGGTCTACGGAGGCGTTGGCGACAGGTAGGCATTGGGCATTCCCAAAGGCCAACAGCGGCGTGATCTTGCCGTGGGCGGATTCTTGTAATCCCACCAGATTTTGACGTACCCGTCGTTTGAACTCTTCTAATGGGGAGCGGACGATCTTGGTCTGGTGTTTTAGTCGCCCAGAGGCCGAATTAGGCAACTCTTGGCTTCGCAGGGTCGCGCCGGTCTTGTAAACAATTACTTTGGCCTTGTGCGGTCGAGTATGACCCAGGTCCAATGCGAAAGAGACCCCACCGGACTTGGTAACAATGATCGCGGAGAGAGCCAATTCAAAGAAGGCTTTCGCAGTCATGTCCGACATGCCTTCTATTTGCTGAACCAGCGCGAGAAGCTCTAGCTGCGTTTCTCGTGCAAACCAGTAGTCAACAAACCGTGTTGTCTTCGCATCCCAACGATTCTCAAGCGCCCTTTCTAACTGCGCTCGATTCTCCTTAATGGTGACGGCGAGAGCTGCTTGCCGCGAAATAGATTCTCCCAAAGATATGATTTGCAGAACATCCGAGGGGGTGACTTTGACTTTGGAAATGAGTACAGCAAGAGGGTCAATATCGATCCCAACGGCATATCTTCCAGATAAGAAGGCTTCAAGAATGGTCGTGCCTGAACCCATCATCGGATCAAGCACGACATCTCCCGCGTTGGTTAGTGCAGCGATGAACTTGCATGGTAGCTGTGGAGGAAACTTTGCCGGAAAAGAGTGGAAGTTGTGGGATGCGTACCCGCTCCCCTGGTCATGGAAATCTAGGTCCTGATTAAGGAGCGCCACAAGTTTCCGACGCGGGTTTTGTTGAGGTGCGGTATAGACGCCCTCTTTCGTTTGGACAATGTTTGTCATACGGGTCAAGACAAGCCTAAACTCAACTATGACGCCTGCCTGCATGCATCTTACCTGAAAATTGCATGCGTCGTCTATCTAGCGCGTATTCTCTCTTCATCGTCCGTCTTCGGTTGGGTTGTGCGACTGGCTTGCATCCTTGTGGCTGGGCTTGGCGACGTTCGCTCCTTACTCCCAGTACTGCACCGTCGCGTCCGGCAGCACGGCGACGCGCCCCCCTCGCGGGTAGTCCTGCTCCAGGTCGCGCAGCACGTCGGCCCACGTCTTGCGCCACACCACCGCGTCCAGCGGCCCGAACCAGTCGGCGCCCGCCCTCTCGCCGAAGCGGGAGAGCGCGATGAGCTTCTTCGTCCGGGGCGGCAGGCCCTTGTGCGCCCCCCACAGCCGCCCGCCCATCTCCGTTCCGAAGCTGCGGCTCAGGTAGTGGGGTATCTGGCCCTCCGGCGTGTTATAGACGAGCACGAAGGTCCCGCCCTCCGGCCGCAGCGCCTCCGGGGCGACGCTCAGCGTGATGAGCGCCTCGTTCGCCTTGTGGTAGGCGTTGGCGATGACCACGTCGCATGGGCCGGGCCGTGGCGTGGCGTACACCTCCATGCCCTGCGCGCAGCCCGCGCGGTGCGCCGCCACCACGTCGCCGACGTACATCCCGACAATTTCGCGGCGCAGGTTCATCACGCAGTTGACGATCATGTCCAGCCCCGCCAGACGCGCAATCTCCTCCATGTCCTCGCGCACGGGGTTGCCCTCGACAATCGCGCGTCCGACGCCCTGCTTCAGGTCGCCGACGGGTTTGCCCGCGGCGGGCTTGCCGCGTCCGCCGACGTCGTGATGGTTGGCGAAGACGGTATCCACGTAGCCGACGCCCGGGCAGAGCACCTTGGCACCGCCGCCGAAGCCCGCGAGCGGGTGCGGCACAATGCCGCCGAGCGCTATCTTCAGGTCGCAGGACATGACCTCGGCGTTGAGGACGGCCTTCGTGCCGCGACGGGTAACGCCGACCTCGACGCAGTTCTCGTACGGGTTGTGGTTATAGACGGGGAAGCGCTCGACGACGTCCTCGCCGAGCTTCTTGACGAAGTCCCATCGCCGCATGGCCCCGTGCGTGCCGAGCGCCGCGATGAAGCGGACGGCGCTGTCCGGGACGCCCGCCGCCTTGAGCTCGTCGAGGACGTAGGGCACCATCTCGGCGGTGGGCGTGCCGCGGGCCATGTCGTCGAAGAGTATGGCGACGCGCTTGCGCCCGCGCGCCAACTCGCGCAGAGGCGGCGTGCCGATGGGGTGGTCGAAGGCGGCGCGCATCTGCGCGGGCGTGAGTTTGGGCGCGCGCTCTCCCCGCATGGCGCAGTACCGCACGTCCCAGGACGCGGGGAACGTCAGCGTTGTCTCGGTGTCGCCGAACCAGGGCATCTCCGGGATGCGGATAACAGTCTCAGTCGCGACCATTGTTTGCCCTCCGTAGTCCGATGTTAGGGGGGATACCTCATCCCATGTGTCCCCTTCTCCCACAGGAGAAGGGGAGAAGGAAAAAGACGAAACTGGGAGGACACCCTTCGGCTGCGCTCTCCGAAGGAGTCCGGAGTCCTTCGGACAGGGCAGGCTCTCCCAGACCCTCCAGCCGCCCTGCGGCTCTGCACCCCCGGCGTAGTCATTCCGAGCCCTTCGGCTACGCTCAGGGTAAACTCCGCGAGGAATCTCCTAGGGCCGATTGCCTATCGCGTCCACTACATCAGCCCCGGAATCTTCATGCCGCCCGTGAGCTGGCCGAGGTGCTTCGCGGCCAGGTCGCGGGACTTGTCCAGCGCTTCGTTCACGGCGGCCAGCACCAGGTCCTGGAGCATCTCCACGTCCTCCGGGTTGACCGCTTCCTTCGCGACGGCTATGGATACTATCTTCTGGTGCCCCGTCGCCACCACCTTGACCGCGCCTCCGCCCGCGGTAGCCTCCACCGTCATCTTGCCCAGCTCCTCCTGGAGTTTGGCAAGGCGGTTTTGAAGCTCCTGGGCCTGACGCATCAGGTTCCTGTTCATTGGCTCTCCTCTCGCGCCGCCGGAGGCGCGTCTCCTTGCGCCTTCTCTGGCGTAGACGTGGTCACCACGCGGGCGCCCATATCTTTCAAAGCCTGGACCATGTGTCCGCCGGATGTGGCCTGCCGGAGAGTCGGAGCGGCGACTGGCGCAGTTTGCCGCTGCGGCGTCGCGGCTCCTGGCGCGGCCAGCGTGCACTTAAGCCGGTAGGGCTTGGCCAGGATGTACTCGAACAGCTTCTCCACTTCCTTCCGGTTCTCCAGCTTCTCCACCAGCTCTTTGTAGATGGCCTTGTTGAATTCCAGCGTGATACAACCGTCTTCCACGGCGACGGGCTGGGCATAGACTCGGACGTAATACACGCCGGGGTTCTTGTGGAAATGGGGTGGTATCCGGTCCTGACGCAGCAACGCGGCCCAATTGGCCTTGAGGTGTTCCTGGGGCGTCATGCCGGACGGTACGCCGGGAGGGAGTGCGACCTGCGCCGCGGGCGGAGCCGCCGGCCGGGGCCTGGCTGTCGGCGCATCCCCGGCGTCGGCTGCGTCCATTGCGGGGATTCGGGATGCGGGCGGAGCGACTGGCCGCACGGGCGCGGCGAAAGGGGCTACGCGCGGCGGCGCGGCGGCGCTTCTTGCGGCAGGCGGCGGTCGTGGCGCGGGGGAAGGTTGCTGCGCGCGGGGCGTCGCGGCGACGGCGGTAGGCGGTTGGCTGAACTCCACCAGCGCCAGCTCCAGCGGCAGCGGCGACTGCACGTCCGCGCGCACGTCCGCCTGGCTGAACAACTTGACCGCGCGGGCGATCTCCTCGAGTGTCGCCGCCGATCCCGCCAGCGCCTTGACGTCCGCGGCGGCGTCCGCGTCCAGGTCCAGCGCATCCGTGGCGCCGGCCTTGGCGAGCAGGGCCGCGCGGAGCCATTCCACCAGGCTCCGGTGAAGCTGGCGCAGGTCGATCCCTTCCAATGTGGCCGCGCTGATGGCGGCCAGCCCGCCGGGGACGTTCTTTGCCAAGATGAGCTTCGCCAGATCGCGCACCCGCTGGTCGTTCCCCATCCCGAAGAGTTCGCGTACCTGCTCCAGCTTCAGCCCAGTCCCGTAGGAGACGGCAAGCTGCTCCAGCAGGTTCTCGGCGTCCCGCAGGCTGCCGCCGGCGTGGCGGGCCACGGCCCGCAGCAGTTCCGGCGCCGCCTGAATGCCCTCCGCGTCGCAGACCTGCCGCAGCCGCGCGACGATGGCCTGCGGCGACAGCCGATGGAAGTCGAAGCGCTGGCAGCGGGAGATGATGGTGGCGGGCACTTTGTGGGCGTCAGTCGTTGCCAGGATGAAGATTGTGTTCGGCGGCGGCTCCTCCAGTGTTTTCAGGAGCGCGTTAAAGGCCTGCTCCGTGAGCATGTGCACTTCATCAATGATATAGACCTTGTACCGGGCCTCTGCGGGGGCGTAGCGCACCTTCTCGCGCAGGCTGCGTATCTCGTCTATGCCACGGTTGCTCGCCGCGTCTATCTCGATGAGGTCCATCGCACGGCCTTCGGTGATGCCCTGGCACATGGCGCAGGTGTTGCACGGCTCGCCCTTGCCGCCGGTGGTCAGGCAGTTCATGGCCTTGGCCAGGATGCGGCCCGTGCTGGTCTTGCCCGTGCCTCGGGGGCCGCAGAACAGGTAGGCGTGGGCGGTGCGTCCCGTAGCCAGGGCGTTGGTCAGCGTGCGCGTCACCGCCTCCTGGCCCACCACGTCGGCCAGGCTCTGCGGGCGCCACTTGCGATAGAACACCTGAGATGTCATGGTTTCCCTGCTATGCGCGGGAGGCGCGACGATTGTTTCGACTTCAACGGGGGTGTGCTCGCCATCTCCGCCGCGACCGCCTCCTGCTTGCTGAACATGACGCGCTTCTCCTCCGGCTCCGCGTGATCGTACCCCAGGAGGTGGAGCACTCCGTGCGCCACCAGGATGGCGGACTCGTGGTCCACCGTATGCCCTGCCTGACGCGCCTGTCGCTCCGCCTGGGGGTAGGACAGGACCACGTCGCCGAGCTGGATGCGCCCCGACGGCGGCAGCGCGAACGGCCCGCCTGGTGCGTCGGGACTGGCTTCGGTCAGCCCAAAGGACAACACGTCTGTAATCTCGTCCATGCCGCGGTAGCGAGCGTTGAGCGCCCGGACCGTGGCGTCGTCGGTGACGGTCAGACTTACCTCCGCGGGCGTGTGCAGGCGTTCGCTCTCCAGGGTGCGACGCACCACGTCGCGGAGCCACGCTACTTTCAGACGTCCTCGAAAGGCGGGGGCAACCTGCACGGCCACTCGATGTTGGACCATTCCCTCGTACTGCGGCAAAGGCGCCCTTCCACGGAAGGGCCGTCTCCGAGGCCCATGATAGCACCGTGGGCACGCCCCAGCAAGGCGGAGGAGCGCGCGTCAGTCTCGTTGCTCCGCCGGGGGGACAGAGGGATGAATGTGCAATCTACCTAGCTATCGTGTACAATGAGGGCGCATCAGAAACAGGGGAGTGTTGACGTCGTGCCGAACTTCGATGGCATGCCCTTGGCGGCGCCCATCGCCCGCCTCATAGACGAACTGCACAAGTTGCCGGGCATCGGGCCCAAGACGGCCCAGCGGCTGACCTACCACCTCATCCGCATGCCTGAGGAGGAGGCCCGCGTTCTGGCGGAGGCTATTCTGGCGGTGAAGGAGAAGGTGACCTTTTGCTCCGTCTGCCAGAACATCACCGACGTGAATCCCTGCATGGTGTGCGCGGCCTATGACAGAGACAAAGGCCTCATCTGCATCGTGGAGGAGCCGCTGGACGTGATGGCGCTCGAACGCACGCATGCCTACAAGGGGCTGTACCACGTGCTGCACGGCGTCATCTCGCCCATTAACGGCGTCGGCCCGGACGACCTGAAGATCGGCGAGCTTCTGGGCCGACTGAAGGAGAGCGCCGTTCAGGAGGTCATCCTGGCGATGAATCCCAACCTGGAGGGCGAGGCCACGGCGATGTACCTGCACCGCCTTCTCTCACCGCTGGGCATGAAGGTAACACGACTGGCCCGTGGCCTCCCCGTCGTCGGCGACCTGGAGTACGCTGACGCCATGACGCTGACGCGGGCGCTCGAAGGCCGGCGCGAGGCCTGACCGGGGCCGGAAGCGGCCAGTCGGAACACCACGGGAGTAGAGCAAGGCTATGGCGGCGCCGCGCCTCTACAAAACCGAGGGCATCGTCCTTCGCCGTTCCGACATGGGCGAGGCCGACCTTCTGCTGACCTTCTACACGCCCTTCTACGGGAAGCTGCGCGCCGTAGCCAGAGGGGCGCGCAGGCCCAGCAGCAAACTGGCGGGGCACGTGGAGCTCCTCGCCCGTGGCCTCTTCCTCCTCGCCCGCGGCCAGAACCTGGACACCTTCAGCCAGGCCGAGTGCGTGGAGCCGTTCGCCGCCCTGCGTGACGACCTGGAGTCGGTGGGCCGCGCCCTCTACGTGGCTGAGCTGCTGGACCGCTTCACGCCGGATGGCGCGGAAAACCGCCTGCTGTACCAACTCCTGGTTGAGACGCTGCGTCGCTTTCCCGCTGGCGGCGATATGGCGGTGCGCTTCTTCGAGGTGCAGACATTGGTGCTTTCCGGCTTCAGGCCGGACCTGCGCTCGTGCGTGGAGTGCAGCGCCGCAGTGACGCCGGGGCATCACCTGTTCAGCGCAAGCGGAGGCGGCGTCCTCTGCCCGCGCTGCCGGGACCAGGAGCCTGTCGTCCGACCCCTGAGCCTGAACGCGCTCAAAGTCCTGCGGCTCCTGGACCGGGGCGACTACGCGGAAGCGGCGCGGCTGCGCATCTCCGCGGAGCTTGCCGGCGAGGTGGAGCAAGTGCTCCGGCAGTACATCTGGTACCTGCTGGAACGCGAGGTGAAGGCCATCTCGTTCATGGACAGAGTCCGTCGAGGGGAGCCAGACCCGGCGTAGCCTCAGTCTTCGCATGCGCCGCGGGAACTTCTTCACGCGGCTGGCGCAGTCCGCCCTCGTCCCGTGGTTAAGACGATTGTTATGCCCCCGCTTCCGGTGCTACAATCGTAAGTTGCTTTCGCTACGATAACGAGGTCGAAACAGTATGCCCCTGGACTCTATTCGCGTCAAAGGCGCCCGCGAGCACAACCTCAAGAATATAGACGTGACCATCCCCCGGGACAGGCTGGTGGTCATCACCGGCGTCTCCGGGTCTGGCAAGAGCAGCCTGGCCTTCGATACCATCTACGCCGAAGGCCAGCGCCGCTACGTCGAGTCGCTGTCCGCCTACGCTCGGCAGTTCCTCGGGCGTATGGAAAAGCCGGACGTGGACTACATCGAGGGGCTGTCCCCGGCCATCTCGATTGACCAGAAAGGCACGTCGCACAACCCGCGCTCCACCGTCGGGACGGTCACGGAGGTGTACGACTACCTGCGCCTGCTCTTCGCCCGCGCGGGGCGTCCCCACTGTCCCAAGTGTGGCCGCCCCATTCAGATGCAGACAGCTCAGCAGATTGTGGACGCCATCCTGGCTCTGCCGGCGGGCAGCCGTATCATGGTCATGGCGCCGGTCATCCAGGGTAAGAAGGGTGAGCACCAGCACGTCTTTGAGGACGCCCGCAAGGCGGGTTACGCGCGCGTCCGCGTCAACCGCCGCACCTATGACCTGGCGGAAGAGATTAAGTTGGACAAGAACAAGCGCCACACCATTGAGGTCGTCGTGGACCGGCTGGTCGTGGGCGAGGGCGAGGGTGGCTCTCCGACGCGCGTGGCGGACTCCGTGGAGACGGCGCTGAAGCTGGGCGGCGGCGTCGTGCTGGTCGCGGTGGTGGACGGCGAGGAACTGCTGTTCAGCGAGCACTTCGCGTGCGTCCAGTGCGGCGTCAGCCTGGGAGAGATCGCGCCGCGTACGTTCAGCTTCAACTCGCCGCACGGCGCATGTCCAGAGTGCACTGGCCTCGGCGTCAAGCTGGAGATAGACCCTGATCTGGTCATTCCGAATAAAGGCCTCTCGCTGGCCCAGGGCGCCGTCCAGCCGTGGGCGCGGGCGGGCAGCATGAGCGGCTGGTACCACAGCATGCTGGAGTCGGTGGCGCGGCACCAGGGCTTCTCCGCGCACACGCCGGTGAAGAACCTGACGAAGGAGCAACTGCGGACCGTCCTGTACGGCGCGCCGGAGCAGTCGCTGACCATGAGCCACACCAGCCGCGAGGGGCGTGTCTTCGAGTGGGACAGCCGCTTCGAGGGCGTTATCCCCAACCTGGTGCGCCGGTACAAGGACACCGAGTCCGAGTTCATGCGTGGGGAGATTCAGCGGTACATGATGGAGCGGCCCTGCCCGGTCTGCCAGGGTAAGCGTCTCAGGCCGGAGGCCCTGGCGGTCACCGTGTGCGGCAAGAATATCATGGACGCCTGCGCCCTCTCCATCAGCGACGCGCTGGAGTGGACGCGGCTCATCGCCGGCGACGCGCGGCCACGGAACGGCGCGCTCACGGAGCCGATGACGGAGCGGGAGCTGACCATCGCCCGCCAGGTCATCAAGGAGATACGCGGGCGGCTGCAGTTTATGGTGGACATCGGCCTTGAGTACCTGAGCGTTGACCGCAGGGCCGGCACCCTCTCCGGCGGCGAGGCCCAGCGCATCCGCCTGGCTACTCAGATAGGCAGCGGGCTAATGGGCGTGCTCTACGTGTGCGACGAGCCGTCCGTGGGGCTGCACCCCGCCGACGACGACCGCCTCATCCGCACATTGCAGCGGCTGCGGGACGTGGGCAACACCATCATCGTCGTTGAGCACGACGAGGCCATCATGCGCGCCGCCGACTGGATAATTGACATGGGCCCTGGAGCAGGCGAGAAGGGCGGCCATGTGGTCGTGGCGGGCACCATTGACGACGTGATGCGCAGCGAGGAGTCTCTGACTGGCGCCTACCTCTCCGGGCGCAAGGTCATCCCCGTGCCGCCGAAGCGTCGCAAGGGCAACGGCAAGCACATTCTCATCCGGGGAGCGCGGGAGAACAACCTCCAGGATGTGGACGTGTCCATCCCGCTGGGACTGCTGGTGGTGATCACCGGCGTCTCCGGCTCCGGCAAGAGCACGCTCATCAACGACGTTCTGTACAAGAAGCTGGCCCAGGTCCTGTACGCCGCGCGGGAGGCCCCCGGCAAGTGCGAGGAGGTTGAGGGCATTGAGCACATTGACAAGGTCGTCAACATTGACCAGTCGCCCATCGGGCGGACGCCTCGCTCCAACCCGGCCACCTATACCGGGACGCTGACGCCCATCCGCGAGCTCTTCGCGACGTTACCGGAGGCGAAGATGCGGGGATACGCGCCGGGGCGCTTCTCCTTCAATGTCAAGGGCGGTCGCTGTGAGGCCTGCCAGGGCGATGGCTACATTCTGGTGGAGATGCAGTTCCTGCCGGACGTGACCGTCCCCTGCGAGGTGTGCAAGGGCCAGCGCTACAACCGGGAGACGCTGGAGGTCAAATTCAAGGGCTGCGGCATCGCTGATGTGCTGAATATGACGGTGGACCAGGCCGTGGATCTGTTCAGCGCCTTCCCTCGCCTCAAGGGCAAGATGGACACCATGAGGGATGTGGGCCTGGGGTACATCCGCCTGGGCCAGCCCGCCACCACGCTGTCCGGCGGCGAGGCCCAGCGCATCAAGCTGGCCTCGGAGTTGTCGCGGCGCTCCACGGGCCGCACTCTGTACATACTGGACGAGCCGACCACCGGCCTCAGCTTTGAGGATGCCTACGCCTTGCTGCGGGTGCTTCACCGGCTGGTGGACGCGGGCAACTCCGTCGTCATGATTGAGCACCACATGGACCTCATCAAGAACGCCGACTGGATCGTGGACCTAGGCCCGGGCGCGGGCGATAAGGGCGGGCGCGTGGTGGCTGAGGGCACGCCGGAGCAGGTGGCGAAGGTCAAGGTCAGTCGTACCTCCGAATACCTGCGGCGTGCGCTGAACGGCGCGCGGGGTTAGACGCCTCGTCGCCTGACCCGCTTCGCCGTATCGCACACCCCAGGAAGCAGGACTGGGCGCGCCGATAACATGTGCTGATTGGTTTTCCTGACGCAACCGCGATACTCCAGCATCGGAGTTCATAGTAGAATAGCTTATGGAGGCACGTTGGACGGTGGTCTGCCACAAGCCCTCAGGGGATGACCGAAAGGCTGGCAGTGATTGCTGTGGTCATAGAATTGAGCGTCAGGTAGCTTCCCGATATTCGCACCTCTGGTGAAGAAATCCAAAGCGAAAGGCGGAATGATGTACCCGCAGGGTTACTCACTAAGATCGTCTTTCTGGAGTAGGCGATGACCGATTTCTTGAACCTGGGCCTGAGTCCGCGCGTTCTCCGCGCCGTGTCCGCCATGGGGTTTGAAGAGCCGACCCCTGTTCAGTCGAGGACGATTCCCCGGCTGCTGGCGGGCAAAGATGTCGTGGTTCAGGCCCAGACCGGTACGGGCAAGACCGCGGCCTATGGCCTTCCAATCGCCGAGCGGATGGATGCATCAAGCAGGAGCGTGCAGGCGCTGGTGCTGACGCCCACTCGGGAGCTGGCTTTACAGGTTGCCAACCAGTTGGCTCAGCTTACCCAGTTCCAGGGCCTCTCCGTATTGCCTGTCTATGGCGGGCAGTCGTATGTCCTTCAAATACGTTCTTTGAAACGGGGTGTTCAGATAGTCGTCGCAACGCCCGGGCGGTTGCTGGACCTGCTGAAGCAGCGGGTCCTCACGCTGGCGCAAGTCCGATTCGTCGTGCTGGACGAGGCGGACGAGATGCTGAACATGGGCTTCCAGGAGGATGTTGAACGGATTCTCCGCGAAACGCCGGGGGAGCGCCAGACCGCCCTTTTCTCCGCCACCATGCCGGAGGCCATCCTACGGCTCGCCAACCGCTATCTGCGCGAGCCGGAGCGCATCATCCTGTCACAGCCCCAGGCGCTGACAGTCCCCACCATCACCCAATCGTATTTCCTTGTCCCGCCCCAGTTCAAGGTGGAAGCCTTGAGTCGTGTCCTGGAGGCTCGCGCTCCCGACCTTGCCCTTGTGTTTTGCGCCACCAAATGCATGACAGCCGAACTGGCCAGGGAACTGCAGAGCCGGGGCTATCGCACCGAGGCGCTGCACAGCGACATAACTCAAAGCCAGAGGGAAGCCGCGATGCAGGCAGCCCGCAAGGGACAGGTGGACGTACTCGTGGCGACTGACGTGGCCGCGCGTGGCATTGACATCCCTGAAGTGTCTCACGTCATCAACTTCGATGTCCCGCAGGACTCGGACTCCTATGTGCATCGCGTCGGACGGACTGCGCGGGCCGGGCGGGCTGGCGAGGCGATGACGTTTGTAACGCCGCGTGAGTTGCGCCTGCTGAGGGCGATTGAGAGCGCCGTGGGAGTTCGCCTGAAGCGCGAGGAACTGCCAACCGCGGCTGAGGCTGAGGGGCGGGAGCGAGAGAGCATGACGGCCCGGCTGCGGCAGGTGTTGGTGGACGGCCAGTGGGGAGCGTTTCGGTCGCTGGCAGAGGAATTGGCGCAGCAAAACGATCCTCTGGATATCGCGGCGGCGGCGATGAGCATGGCCTATGGGCCCGTCAAGCCACGACTGGACATCCCTCGGGTGTCACCGCATGAGCCAGCGCCGCCGGCAAAGCCGAGGTTCAGCAGGCGTCCCACGTTCAAGCGGGGCCGCAGGTAGCGTTGACGTCCGCTCACACCAGGCCGCCGCGCCGCGGCGGCCTGGTTGGTCATCTTTCGTCCACTTCTGCACCTGGGTGCGTTTGCTATCTTCCGGGTGCATGAGACCGATTTGGGCGCAGGTTCATGGCTCCCCTTTACAGAGATGCCTGCTCTGCATAAGATAGGGGCCATGCGTCCAAGGGACACCGCCTATCTTATGCGCTATGCCCCTCGATAAAGTTGTGGCTGGGCTGGATGCCGCCGTGCGGGATATAGCCGACGGCGCGGTCCTGCTGCTGGGCGGCTTCGCCGGCGTGGGCGTGCCGTCGCACCTCATTATGGCGGTGTTGGAGAAGGGCGCGAAAGACCTGACTATTGTGTGCAACGACTGCAACGGCGGCACGCGCGGGGACAGGCTGGACGCCGCGATGCTGGTGGACTTCCGGCGGGTGCGCAAGGCCATCACCTCGTACCCCGTCGTGACCACGACGGTCAAGTCGTGCTCCTTTGAGCTTCAGTACCGCCGCCGCGAGGTGGATCTGGAGCTGACGCCGCAGGGATCGCTCGCCGAGCGTCTGCGGGCCGCGGGCGCTGGCATACCCGCCTTTTACACGCCGACCGGCATCGGCACGCGGTTCGCGGAGGGCAAGGAGACGCGCGTTTTCGACGGACGTCCCTGCGTGATGGAGCGGGCGCTGAAGGCGGACTTCGCGCTGATCCGGGCGTGGAAGGCGGACCGCTACGGCAACCTGGTGTACCGCCGCGCGGCGCGCAACTTCAACCCGGTCATGGCGCCCGCCGCCAGGACGACCATCGCCGAGGTGGACGAGGTGGTGGAGCCGGGCGAGCTGGACCCGGAGGCGGTGGTCACGCCGGGCATCTTTGTGCACCGCGTGGTGCGCGTGACGGAGGCCGACCGCCGCAGGCTGGCGATGTTGGGGGAGAAAGTGGTGGCGCTGCGGCGGAGCACAGGGCAGTAGCCGACAACCATCCCAGAAAGGGGTGAGGCGCAATGCCGATGAACAAGCTGGTCAGGAGCGCGGACGAGGCCGTGGCGGACATCTTTGACGGCGCGGTCATCCACTTCGGCGGGTTCGCGGCGCGCGGAGTCCCGTACGAGCTTATCGCGGCGCTCAAGCGCAAGGGGGCGAAGAATCTGACCGCCGTCTGCAACGACATCTGGGGCGGCTGGCGCAACTTTCCGGACGTCTCGGTGCTTGTCGCGAACAGGCAGGTGAAGAAGCTCATCGCGACCTTCCCCGTACCCGCGTCGCCTCTGGAGAAGACCCCGTTCGAGGAGCAGTGGCGCGCGGGCCAGATCGAGCTTGAGATGTGTCCGCAGGGCACGCTCGCCGAACGGCTGCGCGCCGCGGGCGCTGGCATACCCGCCTTCTACACGCCCACGGGCGCGGGCACGCAGTTCGCGGAGGGCAAGGAGACGCGCGCCTTCGACGGGCGGGAGTACGTGCTGGAGCGGGCGCTGAAGGCGGACTTCGCGCTGGTCCACGCCCACAAGGGCGACCGCTACGGCAACCTGGTCTATAACAAGGCCGCGCGCAACTTCAACCCGCCGATGGCCATGGCCGCCAGGACGACCATCGCGGAGGTGGACATAATTGTGGAGCCGGGCGAGTTGGATCCGGAGGCGGTGGTCACGCCGGGCATCTTCGTCGAGCTGGTCGTCCGCGTGCCGAAGAAGAAGTAGCTTGTCGAGCGGGGGTCTGGGGGTGTCCCCCAGAACTAAATAAAACCCCCTCTCCAATGGAGAGGGGGTCAGGGGGTGAGGCATATGGCAACCAGGGAGCGGCTGCCCCGCGAGGTCATGGCGATGCGCATCGCGCGGGAGCTGAAGGACGGCTACTACGTCAACCTGGGCATCGGCATCCCGACGCTTGTCTCCAACTACATTCCGCCGGAGATGACTGTCATCGTGCACTCGGAGAACGGCATCCTGGGCGTCGGCCCTCTCGCCGAGCCGGGGCAGGAGGACTTTGAGCTTATCAACGCGGGGGGCCAGCATGTGACCCTCGTCCCCGGCGGCTGTTTCTTCCATCACGCCGACTCCTTCGCCATGGTGCGCGGCGGACACATTGACGTGACCGTCCTCGGCGGCCTTCAGGTCTCGGAGAAGGGCGACCTGGCGAACTGGATGATCCCGACCCGCGGCGTGGGCAGCATCGGTGGCGCGGCCGACCTGGTGTATGGCGCGAAGATGCTCATCGTCGTCATGGAGCATACGGCCAAGGACGGCCAGCCGAAGTTGGTCAAGAAATGCTCATTTCCCTTGACCGGCAAGGAATGCGTCAAGATAGTGGTCACCGATGTGGCGGTCATTGATGTGACAAAGGAGGGGCTGGTCCTGCGGGAGGTGGCCCCCGGCTGGACGCCCCGCGAGGTGCAGGCCATCACCGAGCCAAAGCTCATCGTTCCCAAAAGCGTCAAAGAGATGGAGCTATAGGCGCTAGACAAAGAGAGGGGGCCGTCCGCACGGACGGCCCCCTCTGCCAGACCGGGGAGGGTTTTAGTCCTCGCCCTTGCCGCGGCCTTGCTTGCCGTGGTCTTTCCGAAGGCCCGGAGGAACAAACTGAGTGCCGCGCCCGTCATCACCGTTGGAGAACGACAGTTTGTCGTTGCCGCCGGAGCGCGAGGCCGTACCCATCATCTTGTCCAGACGCTGTTCAAGCTGGTCCAGGCGCTTGTTCATCTGCTCCCGGAGCCGCTCGATCTGGTCTTTCTCCTTCTCCAGTTGTCCCGTGCTCGGAGTCGGCTGAGGACGCTTCACCTGTGGCTGCGCCTTGGCCACCAGCGTCACCTCACCGTTGATGGTGCCGATAGTCACCTGGTCGTTCACCTGGAACCCCGCCAGACCCTTCTGACCGCTCTGCGCCGCGGGGACGTACTGGGTCTTGTCGGATACGGTGTACGTTTGGACGTCCGTGCCACCGTTAAGCATAATTGTGATGCTCGTCTGGGTGACGGCGGTGACCTTGCCCGCGACCGCCTTCAGGGACATCGGATTGCCCTGACCGTCCAGGAACTTCGCCTCTATGCCCAGGAAGTGATCGAAACCGATCCGGTGCAGGAGGCCGTTGTATAGGGCCTGAAGCGCCCGGATGCCGATAGGATTCGGCGTTTGTGGAGCTGGCGTGGAAGCGGTCACCGTGAAGGACGCGGATGCCGTCTTGGTCACGCCGCTGACGGTCGTGGACGCCTGCACCGCGTTGGCGTAGGTCCCGGCGACAGCGCCCGCGGTGAGCAGGCCGCTGGTACTAATGGAGCCGCCGCTGGTGACGCTCCAGGCGAAAGTGGCGCCGGAGATGACGTTGTTGCTGGCGTCGTAGGCGGTGGCGGCGAACTGCTGAGTTGCGCCCTGAGCCAGAGAGACGCTGGCGGGCGTCACGCCCACGTGGTCCAGCGCGCCAGGCGCCACTGTGAACGAAGCTGTACCGCTCTTGGTCACGCTGTTGAACGTGGCGGTGACTTGGACGGCGTTGGCGTAGGTCCCGGCGACAGCGCCCGCGGTGAGCAGGCCGCTGGTGTTAATGGAGCCGCCGCTGGTGACGCTCCAGGCGAAGGTGGCGCCGGGGATGATGTTGTTGCTGGCGTCGTAGGCGGTGGCGGCGAACTGCTGAGTTGCGCCCTGAGCCAGAGAGACGCTGGCGGGCGTCATGGTCACATGGTCCAGCGCGCCGACCGCCTGAGCCGAGGCGGACCGCATCAAGGACGGCGACAGGACGGCCAGGAGACCGAAGCCTCCGACCACTAGTGCGACCAGCAGGCGAGTAAACAATGCTTTCATCGGACCCTCCTCATAATAGTGCGCGTGGATTCAATGGACACCTGGACTGTGTACGGCACCAGCACTCCTCTGGGGGCGGCGACGCCCTCCGTCAGGGAAGCCAGCACCCTGGCGATGAATCCCTTCATCGTGGCCTCCTTGTAATGTTGATTTCCCTATGGAGAGCTGTTGCAGTTCCTTTTCCGGCCGGAAATATGTCGTGCTGTTGCTCTCGTTTCTGAAAACGTGGGGGCGCGGGAAAGGTTAGGGGTCGGACGGCGGTCTGCGTCGAGAGGGTACTAAGGTACTGGGCTAAGAGCCCGGCGACTCGGAAGGTGGCCTTTTGGTCAGCCCGTTGCCACGCCAGGCTGTCTCTGTGCGTCCCTCTGATTCACCAAGAGTCCCGCGGAGGGGTCTTCATTGTGCTTCCCGTGCTCGAATCCGCTCCGTCAGTTACCACAATGGCAATTCTGACGGAACGAGCGGGCACATGAGTCATTGGGCATCGTGGTCTCTCCCCTACGAGGGATGACAGGCCGCCATGCCGCTACGATGCCAGGAGGGGGGAACTTAGTGAGGGTCGGGCTGACCAGGGGGCGGGGGCGCCTGCCGGTCCAGTTCGTCCACCCACTTCTCGTGGTGCTCCGCTGCCCAGTCGCGCTTCACCCAGCCCACGGTCATGCCGCGGATGGACTCCCGTGTCGTGGGGTTCAGCAGCGCCATGTACATATGGCCGATCCAGACCGCCACGGCAAGGGCCGTCATAACATCGTGCAGGCCGCCCGCGTTCTCGACAAGCCATCGTGGGAAGTAGAACCACTTCCACATGATGACGCCGGTGACAAAGAAAAAGAGAACGGTCGCGCCGGTGAAGACCGCGTTCACCTTCTGGCCCGCGTTGAACCGTCCCTGGGGCGGCGGCATGCGCCTGCCATGGCGGTAGTACGACCAGCCGCGAATCCAGAGCCAGTCGTCCTCCTCCCACCGGTCAACGTCGGCGAGGTCCCGCCGCACGGCGCGGCGATTGCCCGCGAGGGCGATGGCGATGGGCGTCAGGACGAGGCCGAATCCGGCGGTGATGTGGACGGCGCGCACCAGCTCTCGGTCCGCGATGGACGTGGCGAACACAGGGAACAGGATGGCCGCGCCCGTTATCACCAGAAGGAGGAAAACGACGGCGTGGGCCCAATGGAGCGTCCGCTCCGTCAGGGTGAAGCGGTGAAGGCGGTCGCTAGCCGAAGAGGGGGTTACGTTGGCCCTCGATGTAGGCGTCAATGGGGTATCCATAGTTCTGCCAGTAGCCCACGTCCTGCTTGTCCTTGAACTCTACCCGGTACACCCACTTGGGGCCCTTATAACCATACATATGGGGATTGATGAGCCGGAGTGGCTGGCCCTGCTCCAGAGGCAACGGCTCGCCGGACATCTCATACGCGAGGATGACGTCCGGCAGGGTGGCTTGTTCCATTGTCAGACTGTCTGTATAGACACCGTCGCCGGAGTAGAAGGTGATGTACCTGGCCTGCGGCGTCGGCTGCACCATCCGAACGAGGTCGCGCAGCGCCACGCCCTTCCACGGGACGTTCTTGACCTTCCAGCCGGTGACGCACTCGAAGTCGCGGGTCATCGCCGTCGCGGGAAGCTGGGTGACGTCGGCGAAGGTGAAGGTCTGCGGGTTCGCCACAAGACCGTCCACGCGCAGGCGCCACGTCCGCTGGTCCCACTCCGGGATGCCTTCGGCGGCGTAGATGCGAAAGCCGCGCGCGGTCACGCCGCCGGTGAAGGCGGATACGATCGGCTGCAGGGAGAACCCGCTGACGAGGTCGCGGACTTTCTGGCCCGCGATCAGGGCAACGGCTCCCACTCCCAGAAGCCCCAGGAACAGGCGACGCCCAAAACGGACAGGCTTGTCCGATGTGTTCGGCACCATCGCTCATCCCTCCCCATTTGTAGCGATTGGCCGTACGAGGACTCTTCAGTATATCCGAGCGGAGTCCACGCGGCAACTGTCAAGTCATAGGGTGTCATAGTTTTCTCGTGTTCTCGTTGAATAGTCATCGTTTCCCCTACGCATGGGGTGAACGACCAACCCAAGTGCAAGAAGACTCATATTCGCTGGACATTGGCACGAGGCGCGCGAACCACTCGACCGTGACTAAGCGCCATTGTATAATGCGCTGTACGATTGCGTGCAAATCTTCACAAATCGTGGGGGCGCGGACATGGCGTTCAACGACCTGCGCGAGTTCATTGCCTTCCTGGAGAGCAAAGGGGACATACGCCACGTCAAGGCCCCCGTGAGCCGCGATTTCGAGATAACCGAGATTGTGGACCGCCTCGCCAGGAAGGACGGCGGCCCCGCCCTCCTCTTTGAAAGCGTGACGGGTTTCAACGTCCCGTTTCTCATTAACATCTTCGGCACACGGCAGCGCATGGCGTGGGCGCTGGGCGTGGAAGACCTGGACCAGCTCGCTGACCGCGTGCGCGACCTCCTCAACGTCTTTCGCGAGCCGCCGACAGGGGTGGTGGACAAGCTCCGCGCCCTGGGCAGCATGGCGCAGATGGCCTCCTATCGTCCCCGGACGGTGGGCCGCGCTCCGTGTCAGGAGGTGGTCCGCACGGGCGACGACGCGGTGCTGGACTGGCTCCCGATTCCTCAGTGCTGGCCGGGCGACGGGGGGCGCTACATCACCTTCCCCCTGGTTATCTCCCGCAACCCGGTGACGGGCAAACGCAACGTGGGCACCTATCGGATGCAGGTGTACGACAGCCGCACCACGGGCATGCACTGGCAGACGCACAAGGGCGGCGCGCAGCACGAGCGCCTGGGCCGCGAGCTGGGACAGCGGAGCATCCCCGTGGCGGCGGTCCTGGGCGCCGACCCGGCGACCCTCTACGCGGGCACCGCGCCGCTGCCGCCGGAGATGGACGAACTGGTCTTCGCGGGCTTCCTGCGCCGCGAGCCGGTGGAAGTCGTGCCATGCAAGACCAGCGATCTGGAGGTGCCCGCGCACGCGGAGATCGTCCTTGAGGGCTACGTTGACCCCGCGGAGCATCGCACGGAGGGGCCTTTCGGCGACCATACGGGCTACTACTCCCTCGCGGACGAGTACGCCGTCTTCCACATCACCGCCATCACGCACCGCGCCAGGCCCATCTATCCGTCCATCATCGTGGGCAGGCCGCCCCAGGAGGACTACTGGCTGGGCAAGGCGACGGAGCGCCTGTTCCTCCCCATCATCCAGATGATCCTGCCGGAGGTGGTGGACATCAACATGCCCGCGGAGGGCATCTTCCACAACCTCGTCATCGTCTCGGTCAAGAAGGAGTACCCGGGCCATGCCCGCAAGGTGATGTACGCCCTGTGGGGCATGGGGCTGATGATGCTTGCCAAGGCCATCGTGGTGGTTGACCACTTCGTGAACGTGCACGACCTGTCGGAGGTGGCGTGGCGCGTCACCAACAACATAGACGCGCGGCGCGACTTCGTCATCGTGGACGGCCCGCTGGACGACCTTGACCACGCCGCGCCGCTGCCCAAGTACGGCAGCAAGGTGGGCATTGACGCCACGACCAAGGGGCCGTTGGAGGGCCACACGCGGCCCTGGCCTCCGGATATCGTCATGAGCCCGGAGATCAAGGCGCTGGTGGACCGACGCTGGAAGGAATATGGGATCTAGGGCGGCGGGCGACGAGAGGATAGAGATCGCGCCGTCCGTGCGGGCGGCGGGCGTCCTCGGCGTGGCCCGGCTGGGCGTGCTGCTGGACGCGGTGCGCTTCGAGCATACCCTCTTCGCCCTACCCTTCGCCTACCTGGGCGTCATCCTGGCCGCTCGGGGGCTGCCCACCGGGCACCAGCTCCTGTGGGTGACCGTCGCGATGGTGGCGGCGCGCACCCTGGCCATGTCCGCGAACCGCCTCATTGACTGGCGCCTGGACGCCCTGAACCCCCGCACGGCGGGTCGGGCGCTGCCTCGGGGCATCCTCCGTCCCATCGAGATGGCGGCGCTGTCTCTGGTCTCCCTTGCGGGCTTCCTGTTCGCGGCGGCCCAGCTCAACCCACTGGCGCTGACGCTGGCGCCCTTCGCCGCCGTGTTCATCGTCGGGTACTCCTACACGAAGCGTTTCACGTGGCTGAGCCACTTCGCCCTGGGTATAGCCGACGGGATTGCGCCGATGGGCGGCTGGATAGGCGTGGCGGGCGCACTCCCGTGGGAAGCGATACTGCTCGGACTCGCCGTCGCCACGTGGGTGGGCGGCTTCGACATGATGTACTGCTGCCAGGATTACGACTTCGACCGGCGGCAGGGGCTGAAGTCGGTGGCGCAGACGTTCGGGATTGGGGCCGCGCTGCGTTGGTCCGCGGCGATGCACGGGCTGACCTCGGCCTCTCTCCTCACCCTGGGGATTGTGCTTGGCCTGGGGCCGGTATACTACCTGGGGTGGGCGGTAGCCACGGTGCTGCTCGTTTACGAACACTGGCTTGTCATGCCGGAGGACCTGTCCCGTCTGGATACGGCGTTCTTCAACGTGAACGGATACCTGGCCATCATCATATTCCTGTGCACCGGGGCGTCGGTGCTGTTCCGGGTCTAGCGCCTTTGGCGCGGGAGTCACCGTGGAGCCATACGTCATCGGTATAACGGGCGCCAGCGGCGCGCCCCTTGCGAAGCGGGCAGTCGAGCAGCTTCTGGCCCGCTCGATTCCCGTGGCGCTCACCTGCTCCAGCCACGCGGACCAGGTGTGGCGGCAGGAGCTGGGCGAGAGCTTTGCGACCGCGCTTGAGCGCTTCCGAAAGGACGGCAACTTCCGTTACTACGAGACGCACGACATGGCGGCGTCCATCTCCAGCGGGACGTACGCCACGGGCGGGATGCTGGTCATCCCGGCGAGCATGTCGAGCATCGCGTGCATCGCGCACGGCGTGGCGACGAACCTGCTCCAGCGCGCCGCCGACGTCACCCTGAAGGAGCGGCGCCGCCTGGTCATCGTGCCTCGGGAGACGCCCCTCTCGCTTGTCCATCTGGAGAACATGGTGACGCTGGCCCGGCTGGGCGCGGTCATCCTGCCGCCCATGCCCGCCTTTTACCTGCATCCAAAGAGTGTGGACGATATCGTGGACTTTGTCGCCGGCAGGGCGCTCCTGGCCCTGGGGGTCAAGGACGCCCTGGACACGCGCTTTCGCTACAAGGGACAACCAAACTCATAGGAGGGATCATGCGTTCCAAGACGTGGAGCCTGGCGCTTTTCATGGGAATTCTTGCGCTGGCCGTGGGGCTGGCGGGGTGCGCGACCGCGCCCGCACCGGCCAAGCTGAAAGTGGGCCTGCTGCCCATCATAGACAGCCTGCCGTTCTATGTCGCCGATCAGGAGGGCTACTTCAAGGAGCAGGGCGTTGACGTGGAGCTGGTCACGTTCTCCAGCGCCCTGGAGCGGGACGCCGCTCTGCAGGCCAAGCAGACCGACGGACAGCTCGCCGACCTCATCGCCACGGGGCTGTTGAACAAGGACCAGACTCGGGTGAAGATCGTGAAGGAGACCTTTCGGGGCGGCCCGGAGATGGCGATGATCTCCGTTCTGGTGGGGCCGAACAGCCCGATCAAGTCCGCCGCCGACCTGCGGGGCAAGGAAGTAGCCGTCTCCCACAACTCGCTCATCGAGTACCTGACGGACCGGCTGGTCGCCGAGGCGGGCGTTGGCGCGGACGCCGTGAAGAAGACCGAGGTCACGCGCATCCCCGTCCGCATGGAGATGCTGGCCAAGGGCCAGGTGGCGGCGGCCACGCTGCCGGAGCCTTTGACTACCCTGGCGATTCAGGCGGGCGCCCGCGTCATCCTCTCCGACGCCAAGAGCCAGATTGGCCTGTCGGTCCTGGAGTTCCGGACTGAAACGCTGCAAGATAACCCGGAGGGCGTGCGCCGCTTCGTCGCAGCGCACGAGAAGGCGGTGAAGGCCATCAACGCCAACAGGGCGAAGTACCTGTCGCTCCTGGCGCAGAAGGCCAATCTCCCGGCGAGCCTGGCGACGACATTCAAGGTGCCGCCATTCCCGGAGAACAAAGTGCCGAATGCCGAGGACATCAATCAGGCCCAGAAGTGGATGCTGGACAAGGGCCTCA
>JAUSIH010000058.1 GCA_030648205.1 Dehalococcoidia bacterium
GCGGCGGCTTTTGTACCTCCTACTCAGCCTCTAGCTGCTGTGTCCGCCCTACGCGACCATATATCCGTGGCTTTCATACAACACCGCACGGCTTGTTGCCAGATATAATTGAAAACGGTGGCCGCGCGCCGTTACGAAAACGGCGCGGCGAGGGATGCACCGGAGGCGCATGATTCGTGGCATAGAACACAGCACCATGATTGGCCCCTTGAGCCAGCTCACCGCGAACGGGAAGGACGTGGCGCAGGTACTCAAGGAGGAAGGCGAGAAATTCGTGGGCTGGCTTACAGCGCGAGGCTGCCTTGTCATGAGCGACCCGGAGTTCCACCCTGCATCCACCGAGGACTGGGTCGTGGCGATTGTTCTTTGCGACCACGGCAAGCACGGCCTGGGTTAGGGCGCAGGGCAATTGCGTCTAATTTCTTCTCACGCATGGACATGGCAAACCACAAAGGGGGTGTCCCTGGATTCCGGCCCCGTATCAGGTACGGGGCAAGCTCTGCGCCGGAATGACGGTGGTGGATCGGCGGGCTTCTTTAAGCATTTCTTGAAATACTCACGGGACGAACGGGAGTGAGCGCTGCGTTAAGACGCGATTGCCCTGGGTTAGGGCGCGCTCGCCTTGACGGGCGCACCCCCAGACCGCATAATGCGCCGGGGGTCATACCTCGACGCATTTGTTCATGAACATCTTTCAGCCTATTACGAAACGGACCAAGGGCATCTTTTTCGGCTGGTGGATCCTCACCAGCTTCAATGCCCTCAATTTCTATGCTAACGGCACCCTCTACTACGGGTTCACCGCTTTCTTCAGCCCCATCGCCAGCGAGATGGGATGGAGCCGCGCCGCAGTGGCCACCGGCGCCTCCCTGTTCCGCATGGAGTCCGGCGAAGCGTTCGCGCCGCTCATAGGATACCTGTTCAACAAGGTGGGCGCACGGCGGCTCATGATGATCGGGGCCTCGGTGACGGGCCTCGGGTTCATTGCGCTGAGCCAGATGCAGACGCTGTGGCACTACTACGCTGCGTTCACCCTACTGGCCCTCGGCTTCAGCTTCACCTTCAGCATCGTCATGGTCCCGGTGCTCGCCAATTGGTTCCACAAGAAACGCGGCCTAGCGTTCGGTCTCCTGGCGGGGGGCAACGCGACCGGCGGCCTGATGGTCCCGCTTCTTCCCCTCCTCATCAGCCAGTACGGCTGGCGGAGCACTCTTCTGGTTATCGGTCTCATGGCGTGGGTGTATTGCCTGCCACTGACGCTGGTTGTGCGGCAGCGGCCAGAAGACATGGGCCTGCGCCCGGACGGTGATGCGCAGGACACCGCCAAGCAGGCTGTCGCCAACGACAATACGCGGCCAGGGGGCCTGCGTGTCATCACGGAGCGGACGTCCACCGTCGCCCAAGCGGTGCGGCACCGGTCATTCTGGTTCATCGCCGCGGCCTTTACGATATGGGCCATGGTCATCAACTCCATCACCGTCCATGTGATCCCATTCTTCACCGACCAGGGCTTTCCGCCCACGACCGCCGCTCTGGCCGTCACAGCTCTGACGCTGACCAGCATCCTGAGCCGCATTGGCTTCGGACGACTGGCGGACACCTTCGATTCACGCTACCTGCTCATCGCCTGCAATCTGTCGGCGGCTGCGGGTCTGGCAGTGATGGCCTTTGTCCAAGGCCCGCTGCTCATCCCTCTCTTCGTGCTGAGCAGCTTCATCGCCTACGGAGGCGCCATCCCGTTGCGCCCGCAACTGCTCGCGGTCTATTACGGGCCCAAGGCGCTGCCGATGCTGCACGGAGTGCTCCTCATGGTGACGACCCTCGGGAGCACAATCGGTCCCGTCTACGCCGGCTGGGTGTATGACACGACGGGATCGTACACCATCGCATGGGTGACCATGTCGCTCCTCAGCCTGTTCGGCATCCCGTTCATCCTGCTGGCGCGGCCTCCGCAGCAAGCGCCTCCCGCCCAGCCCAAGACGGGACTTGCGCCCGCCCCGTAATTTGCCTAGAATCAGCACAGGAATTCCTCGGCGGAGACCACAAACCTAAGGAGGAAAACATGCCTGAACAGCGGACCTGGAAAATCCTGGACCCCACGGCGCCGATCGAGTCAGATACGCTGAAGCGGGAGATCCCCATTGCCCCTCGGCTGCGCGAAGTGGACGGAAAGACCGTGGGCTTCCTCAGCAACATGTGGCCCAGCGTACGTCCCACCTTTCAGCGTTTCATTGAGGTGGCCAAGGAGCGCCACCACGTAGCTCACTCCGTGTTCAAGGAACACCCCAACGCCTCCAGCGCGGCTCCCCAAAGCCAGCTACAAGAGCTGGCTACCCAGGCGGATGCGGTGGTGGTGGGCCTGGCGAACTGAGGGGCATGCACCACCTGGACGGTGCGTGACGCTATCGAGCTTGAGAAAAAGGGCATCCCCACGGTGGCTATGGTCACCGAGCGGTTCGTCAACCTGGCGCAACACGTCGCCAAGGGGCAGGGCATGCCATCGCTGCCCATGGTCGTGCTGCCGGCTAACGTGGACTTTCTTTCGCCGGAGGAGCTGCGCGTTGTGGCCGACAAGGCATTCAGCGAGGTGGCGGGCAAGCTCGCCTCTGCTCGCCAACGCAAGCCAGCGGTGTAACCAGGAGCCTCGCGTCCCTACCTTCCTGAAGGAGAAATATCTGTGAGTCCTGCCGCGCGCTTCAGTTCCCGCACCGTTGACGTAGAGCCCACGCCCGACGGCGCTTTTGCCGAGGCTTACCGTCTGGGCTGGACCGACGGTCTGCCCATTATCCCCCCCACAGAGGACAGGGTGGCGGCCATGGTGGACGCCAGTGGTTTGCCCGCGGACAAGCTGATGGGCAAGGTGCCGCCAGCCTACGGCGCGGCCACTATCGAGAAGATCGCCGTCAACGCTGTCATGGCGGGCTGCCTGGCGGAGTACATGCCGGTCGTCGTCGCCGCCACGGAGGCGATGTGCGAGAAGCAGTTCAACCTGGACGGCATCCAGTCCACCACCAACCCGGTGGGCGTGGCGCTTATTATCAACGGCCCCATCCGCAAGCAGCTTGATGTCAACTGCGAGCGCAACTGTCTGGGGCCAGGCTGGCGGGCGAACGCCACCATTGGCCGGGCTGCCCGGCTGGTCATGCTGAACATTGGCGGGGGCACGCCAGGCACCGGGGACAAGGCCATCCATGGGTTTCCCGGCAAATACAGCTTCTGCTTTGGCGAACTGGAGGAGTCCAACCCCTGGGAGCCGTTGCACGTCGAGCGCGGCTTCAAGCGTGAGGACAGCACTGTGACCGTGGTGGGCGCGCAGGGGACGTCCAACAACAACCTGGCCAACGAGTTCACTATTGAGGCCATGCTGGACGTGGTCGCCAACTCCATGAGCTATTTAGGCAGCAACAACGTCATGATAGGCGAGGGCGAGCCTCTGATTATTTTGACCGCCGCCCATGGCGAGCTGGCGAAAAAGGCGGGCATGTCCAAGATGGACGTGAAGAGGTACCTTTGGGAGAAGTCCGGGACGCCTCTCAGCGCCGTTCCCAAGAAGGGCACCGCCGACCGCCTCTGGCCGCGGCTGATCGTGGTGGACGGCATCGTGAAGCCCTGCAAGCGTCCGGAGGATGTCATGCTGGTCATCGCGGGGGGGCCGGAGATGTACCATGCCGTCTTCGTAGCCACATTCGGAGACACGCACGCGGTGACCAAACTCGTCCAGGCCCCGAAGAAATAGCCGGGACAACAGGGCAATCGCGTCTAATTCTTTCCTACTCATGGACATGGCAAACCACAAAGGGGGCGTCCCTTCGTCGCTCCGGCGGAAGCCGGAGCCCAGGGACACAAGCTCGCCCGCAACGGGCACGCTGGATTCCGGCCCCGTATCAGGTACGGGGCAAGCTCTCCGCCGGAATGACGGTGGTGAACTAGCGGGTATTTCCCAGCATTTCGTCACAATCTCTTGGGACGGATGGGAATGAACGCCTACATTAAGGCGCGATTGCCTTGGCCGGGCCAAAGCTAAACTTGCGTTTGGCTTTGGCCTCTGCTAATGTAGGACACAGGCGCAGGCTATGGTCACGCATGTGGGCTATTGTCGCATGCCGGCCGCGAGACCTATGAGGAGGGTGAGGCAGCGAAAGCTCGAGGGGAGCGCCTCTCCGTCGTCCAGGCGGGGGCGAAGGCTGGCTCTTCCTCTGCGAGTATTATGACAATATGAAGCTGAAAACAAAAGGTATGCGGGTGGACCTCTTCGAGAAGTGCCGCCAGTTCATGCCCATAGTCCTCGAGCATCAGGCAAAGGGTGTTTATCCATACTTCATCCCGCTCGAGTCGGAGTCTGGCCCCGAGGTTGTCATTGGCGGGCGGCGCGTCCTCATGCTGGGGTCCAACAACTACCTGGGCCTCACGCAGCACCCGGCGGTCAAAGCGGCGGCCAAAGCCGCCATTGACCGCTACGGCAGCGGCTGCACGGGCTCTCGTCTGCTGAACGGCACGCTGGAGCTGCACGAGGAGCTGGAGCGTCGGCTTGCCGCGTTCATGCACAAGGAAGCGGCCCTGGTCTTCACCACGGGCTTCCAGGCCAACCTGGGCGCTATTTCAGCCCTGGCGGACCGCCATGACACCATTGTCATTGACAGGAGCGATCACGCCAGCATCATTGATGGCTGTCGCCTCTCCACGGCCCATGTGGTCAAGTACCGGCATAACGACATGGAGCACCTGGAGAGCGTCCTCAAGTCCCTGGACGGCAAGGGCGGCGTGTTCATTGTGGCGGATGGCGTCTTCAGCATGGACGGCGATTTGGCGAACATCCCCGCGATGGTCCGCCTCAAGAAGCGCTATGGCGCTCGCCTCCTCATTGACGACGCCCACGGCATTGGCGCTCTTGGCAAGTGCGGCCGCGGCACGCTCGAAGTGTTCGGGATGGAAGAGGGCGTTGATGTCGTCGTCGGCACGTTCAGCAAGTCGCTGGCGTCCATTGGGGGCTTCGTCGTCGGAGACAAGGATCCCATCGAGTACATCAAGCACAACGCGCGCAGCATGCTGTTCAGCGCCAGCCTGCCTCCCGCCAGCGTGGCCGCGGCCATGGCGGCGCTGGAGATTGTAGTGAAAGAGCCGGAGCGGCGCGTCCGCCTGTGGCAGAACGTCAAAATGATGCGCGAAGGTCTGGAGTCGCTGGGCTTTGATATAGGGAATAGCCAGAGCCCTGTCATTCCCGTCATCATCGGCGACAACTCCCAGGTCACGGTGTTCTGGCGGGCGCTCTTTGACGCGGGTCTCTACACCAACTGCATCCTCTCCCCGGGGGTCCCGCCGGGTCACGAACTCATCCGCACCAGCTACATGGCCACGCACACCAAGGAGCACCTGCAGCAGGCGCTGGACATCTTTGAGACCGTAGGGAAGCGGATTGGCATTATTTAGTTTGTTGGAGTCTTACCGGTCTGGTTACGGCTACGGGCGTCTTTTACATTGACGACAGCACAAAGCATCCAGACGCCTGGAACGAAGGCGGTGCAGGTCAGTCCAGTCCGCTCATCGCGCGACCTGGACGACTTCATACGTCTGCCGTGGCGTATCTACCGTGGCGACCGCTGCTGGGTGCCCCCGCTCATCCCCCGGCAAAAAGAGCTCCTGGACCGCTCCCGCCACCCGTTTCATCGCCACGCCGAGGTGGAATACTTTTTGGCCAGCCAGGACGGTCAGGTGGTCGGTCGGGTCGCCGCCATTCTGAACCACCGCCACAACGAATTTCACCACGAAAATGTAGGCTTCTTCGGCTTCTTCGAGTGCGTCGAGTCCGAGCAGGTCGCCGTGGCGCTCCTCCAGGCGGCCGGCGCCTGGCTCAGGGAGCGCGGGGCAGTCGCCATGAGGGGACCCGCCAGCTTCTCCAGCAACGAGGAGTGGGGCCTGCTCATCGAGGGCTTCGAGCGTCCGCCCACCATCATGATGTCCTATAATCCGCGCTACTATGCGAGCCTTCTGGAAGGGGCCGGCCTTGCCAAGATAAAGGACCTGGTGGCGTGGCACTCCAATCTGGAAACGGCCAACAAGACGCAGCTCCGGAGGCTGACCGACAGACTGGCCCGGAGCGGGGACATCACCGTCCGGCCCATCAACATGAAGCGGTTCAACGAGGAGGTGAAGCTCCTCCACGGGCTGTACAACAAGGCGTGGAGTCTGAACTGGGGCTTTGTGCCCATGACGGAGGAAGAGTTCTTCCACATGGCGCGCCAGCTCAAGGACCTGGTCATGCCTGACATTATTCTTGTGGGCTATGTCAAAGGCGAGCCGGCGGGCTTCAGCCTGTCCCTGCTGGACTACAATCAGGCCTTTATCCACATGAATGGCCGCATGGGGCTATTGGAGATCATCAAGTTCCTGTGGCACTCCAGGAAGATACGGTTCACGCGGGCCGTCGCCCTGGGCGTGGCGCCAGCATACCAGCGCAAGGGCCTAGATGCGCTGCTGATGCTTGACAGCTTCAACCGCGCGATGCGCAAAGGCATTACGGAGGGGGAGATATCCTGGGTCCTGGAGGACAACATGCGCATGAACAACACCTGTGTGAGCTTTGGATTGAAGGTCTACAAGCGCTATCGCGTATACGAAAGGGCGCTGTCATGAAATCCAGCTATACGACAAGCCCGCACCCTGTCCATCGTCGCCCTGTCCGCATCCTCATCGTCATGTCGGACACGGGAGGAGGGCACCGGAGCGCGGCGCAGGCGCTGAAGGGGGCGTTCCAGTCTCTGTATGGCTCCAGCGTGGAGATATACATTGTGGACTTCTTCGCTCTCCAGCGGCCTACCCCGGTGGACCGGCTGACCCGCCTCTATGGGCCGCTCATCCGTCACAGCCCCTGGCTGTGGGGGGCCCTCTACAAGGCCACCGACTCCCCCCAGGTCTATCGTGGCCTGGTCAGGACCCTTGAGCCGCTTCAGATACCCAAGGTGCGCCGCCTGCTGGATGCCCTGGCGCCTGACGCGGTGGTCTCCGTCCATCCGCTGTGCACCCGCGTGGTCGCGCACGCCATTCAGCGCCTCCGCCGTCCTATTCCGCTTATCGCTATGCCCACCGACCTGGTCAGCGTCCATGCCAGCCACATTGACCCGGCGGTGGACCTGTTCATCGCGCCGACGCAAAGTTCGATGAAGAACCTGATCGCGCGGAACGTCCCCTCTGACAAGGTCATAAGCCTGGGCCTGCCCGTGGACGAGCGGTTCGGCCGCGTGGCGCGCAGCCCATCCGAGCTGCGCAACGAGCTGGGGCTGGACCCTCAGCGTTTCACCGCGCTGCTCATGGGTGGCGGCGAGGGAGCAGGGCCGCTCTCCCGCATCGTCCAGGCTGTGGATGAGGCCGGTCTGCCGATTCAGATGCTGGTGGTGTGTGGCCGCAACGCGGTGTGCCGCAGCAATCTGGAGAAGGCGCGCAGGACGATAGCCTGCCGCATCTTCGGCTTCGTCCATAACGTTCCGGACCTTATGGCCGCCAGCGACGTCGTGATCACGAAGGCTGGCCCCCAGACCATCGCCGAGGCACTTGCCGCGGGCCGTCCGATCCTGCTGACGCACGCCCTGCCGGGGCAGGAGGAAGACAACGTGCAGTATGTGGAGGCGGGAGGCGCGGGTTATTTCACGCCTACGCCTGAGGAGGTCGTGGCGCGCTTGAAAGATCTGGTTGAGCAGCCATCCAAGCTGGCGTGGCTCCAGGGGCAGGCGCGAGGCCTTGGCAGGCCACAGGCGGCACGGGAGGCGGCCCAGGCGGTCATGAGCATGGTGCCCGCCCCGGCTCCGCAACCCTCCATCAAACGGCCACGGCAGCGGTGGGAGTGGGATCCCGCCTAACGGACTTGCTCACACTGCGCTGATGGGCGTCACGTGCCTGGTGACAGGCGCCACCGGATTCGTCGGTAGCCATTTGGTGGACGCGCTCCTCGCCCGAGGAGACCAGGTCGTCTGCCTGACCCGCAAGACCAGCGACCTGCGCTGGCTTCAAAACAAGCCCGTCGCTTTCGCCTGGGGCGACGTGACCGCGCCCGAGAGTCTCCCTTCGGCGGTGCGCGACGTCGATTACGTTTTCCATGCGGCCGGACTGACCCGCGCCCGCGACCCCGAGGACTTCGTCAGAGTCAACCACCAAGGCACTGTCAGCCTCTTGCAGGCGTGCAGCGCCTCCGCCCGCCGTCTGCGCCGCTTCGTCCTGGTGAGCAGCCTGGCCGCTGCCGGTCCCGCCCACACTGAGCGTCCCGTGACGGAAGGCGACCCGTGCCGTCCGGTCAGCCTGTACGGGCAGAGCAAGCAGGACGCGGAGGTCGCCGCGGAGGGCTACCGCAAGGAGTTGCCTGTCACCATCGTGCGCCCGCCCGCCGTGTACGGCCCACGCGACGCGGCCACCCTTCCCCTCTTCCGCATCGTGACTCGCCATATCCTGCCGATGCCCACCCGTCCTCGCCGCGTCAGCATCATCTCCTCGCACGACCTGACGGCAGGCATCCTGCTGGCCGCGGAACACCCCCGCGCCGTGGGACGCACCTACTTCATGGCCCATGATCTATCGGTCAGTATCGCCGACTTCGCACGCCTGGCGGCCCGCGCCCTGGGCGTCTGGACCTTGCCCGTGCCGGCGCCCGCCTGGGCCGTGCGCGCCTACATGATGGGGCTGCACATGTTTCTGCGGGCGTGGACGAAGGGGGAGGCGTTCGGCAAGGACAAAGGGCGCGAGCTCGGCGTTCGGTACTGGCTGTGCGACAGCTCGCGTGCGCAGCGGGAGTTGGGGTTCCGCGCGCCCACGCCGCACGAGGAGGGCGTTCGCGCCACTGTCCTGTGGTACAGGCAGCAGGGCTGGCTTTAGGACGCGAGTCCAGGAGTCATTTCAAAATGCCTGCTCACCCTTCGACAAGCTCAGGGTGAGCGGTGGTTTTTCCGTTCATGGTGAGCCCTTCGGCTTCGCTCCGGGTAGGCTTTGTCGAACCATGAAGCTGATTTTTGGAATAGCCTCTAGGAAACCGTGGGGCGCATCACCTGATCGGGACGCACAAACAGGAAGTGGTCCAAGTAGTAGTGCAGAAGCAGGGGCGACAGGACGACGATGTAGTAGGCCTGCTCCTGGGTAAGCCCGGCCACTACTCTCACGATGGATATGACCAGCCCGGCCGCCACGGTGAGACCCACCATCCACAGGTAGAAGCGAAGCGACCGCCCTGACCCGGACATACGCTGTATCCAGCCGGACGTTACCTCGCCCCGTTCCCCGCGGAGCTTGTTTGCATACCAGACAAGCGCTAGGTACTGGCAGGAGTGCCAGGCGTTCATCCCCTGAAATGCCACGGACAGATTACCGAGGGTCGGGACGAAGAAGGCCAGCAGGACAGCAATGCTGATGAGCAGCGTCTTGGGGTAATGCGCGCGCCCCTCGCGGACCTCGATAATGGTCTTGCCGATGAACAGGGTCAGCGATACGGCGAAAGCCGCGAAGGCTAATCCCACAATACTATCGTTGCGCAGGAAGTCCGGTATGAGGATGACGAAGTTGTCAATAACGAATTCGCCGTGGACGAGCTTCCGTGTCGCCAGGGGGTACAGGCTGGAGCCCACCACTGCGTAATCAATGGCCCGCGACCACAGGCTGTCCCGCGTGGGCATGCGCGACCGGTAGCAGTCCGTCAGATAAGCGATCTGGTGCAGGACGTGCACCGACGCCCACATCATGAACAGTGAGACGAGTATCTGAAGGTTCCAGAGGGCCATGACGATGACGCCTACGGGTATCAGAAGGCCGAGGGCCACGTAGACCGGATACCGGCGCAGGAAGGCCCGCTCCATGTAAGTGTACGTATAGGTCGAATACATGTGCGGACCGCCGATGGCCAGGGCTACCAGGCCGTTGACGATCCATACGGACTGCTGCGTGCCAAACAGCGGCTCCAGCAGCGCGAAGTGGAGGAGGATGGGCATTGAGACCAGGCCGGCGCTCAGAATGAGGAAGCTCATGTCCCAGCGCGCGGAGCATATCCAGGGGCTTGGTACAGCCGCCTGACGTTCGACAGCCAGCGATTGTGTCGTCATATGACAAAAACTAGGATAGCGAGATGCGCGCGTGAAATCAAGCCGTGCGACGGCGGGGCCGTGCGGTGGCTACCGAAGGAATATGGCGCCACCTAACGCGCGAGTCGCCGAAGCCATGCGGCCGCCAGGTCAACTCCCACGACCAGGAGCAGATACCACACCAGCAGCAACGCGACGTTCGTGTAGTGGAACTGGTTCATGCTGAGCCTGAACTGCAAGCCGAGCCCGCCCGCGGCGACAAATCCGACCACTATGGTGGTGCGGATAATGACCTCCCATCTGTACAAGAGGTAGGTCATGAATCGGGGAAGCGCCTGCGGCAAGACGGCGTACACCATCACTTGCAGATGTCCCGCCCCTGTGGAGCGCATGGCTCGGATGGGACGCGGGTCCAACCCTTCCACGACCTCCGACGCAAGCTTCCCCAGGATGCCTGAGTTGTGGAGGCCCAGCGCGATAGCCCCCGGCAGCAGGCCCGGCGATAGGATGAAAATGATGACCATCGCCCATACTAGCTCAGGTATGCCCCTGCTTGTGGTATAAAGCCCGCGGACCAGGAAGAAGGCGACCCGCCATATCCACGAGCCGTACGGCGCAAGCTCTCCCACCATGACGTTGCGCGCGCCGAAGATGAAGGTCGCAAGCGCCACGATGGCCGAGAAGCCGATGCCAAGCACGCTCATGGCAAGCGTGTCGTACGCCCGCGCCGCCGCCTTGCGCCACTCCTCCCACTGCGCGAACGCGGGCGTCCTGCCCGAGCCGATGCCCAGGAGGTCCCGCGCAAACCCCAGGCTGCGCTCCAGCGTTTCCGCGGAAAAGAACCCGTGCGCCTGAATCCGGTCGCCATTGAGCACGGTCAGCCATGAGGCGGCCACCAGCACGACAGCCGCGATGGCGGAGATGCGCAGCGCGTCCAGCCGTAGAGGAAGCGTCCGCAAGCGAGGGAGCGCCCTCATGCTCGGGAGATTGCTCACGCCATGAGCCTCCGCCGCACGAGGCCGCTCCATCCACCGACCAGAAACACCAGCAAGATGAGGAAGAGGACAAATGTCCACATACGACTGTAGTTGAGGTCGGCGAGGGATATCTGAATCTGGTACCCCAGGCCGCCAAGCCCCACGAAGCTCAGGATGGCCGCCGAGCGTATGCCGCACTCGAAGCGGTAAAAGGTGTAACTGACCATGTCCGGCAGCGCCATCGGAATCCGCCCGTACCAGAACGCGCGCCATTCGGAAGCGCCAGCGCTGCGCAGCGCGCTCAACGGGCCTTCGGGGACATCCTGCAGCAACTCCGCGTAGATGCGCCCCAATATGCCGCCGTACGGTATCCCCAGCGCGAGCACGGCGGCGATGGGCGAGAGCCCCACGGCGGTGACGAACAGCCATGCCCAGACCAGCTCATGGATGGAGCGGAAGAAGGCGAGCACAAATCGGGCGGCCCCCACGTTCAGTCGCTGGAGCCATCGGGCGCGTGTCAGCACTCCGGATGCGATGACCCCAAGGGGCAGCCCAATGGCAATAGCCAGGGTCATGCCGGCTACGGCATAAGCAACGGTTGTCCAGCTCGCTTGCACGCCCGCCGACAGGATGTCCGGCGAGAGTTGAGTCTGGAACAGCGCCAGGACTATCTGCCCAAGGGCCTCCCAGCCGCCGGGGTGGACAAGGTCCTGCGCCCAGTTGACGTTCAGCAGGCTCCACAGAAACGCGCCAATCAGGACGAAGCTCAGCAGACGGCGGCTTCCCAGGAGGCTAGCTTTCATCGCGCAGTCCTTGCAGGTCGTACAGCGCGTGCAGCATACCGTCCGTGACCTGATGACTGGGGAGGTCGAACTGGACTACGCCGTTCCGCAGGCCAATCAGGCGCGAGAAGTGCTCCCGCGCAAGCTCCACCGCGTGCATGCTTGCTATGAGGGTCTTGTTGGACTGCTGGACAACGTCCACCAGGAGGTTCAGCACCTCCTCGGCCCTGGCGGGGTCCAGAGAGGCCACCGGCTCGTCCGCCAGGATGACCGCGGGGTCCTGCACCAGGAGCCGCGCGATGGCGACGCGCTGCTGCTCCCCGCCGGATAGCCGCCCCGCGCGCAGGTTGGCCTGGTCGGCCACTCCCACGCGGGCCAGTGCGGCCATCGCCATATCGCGGTCACGCGGCCAGACCAGCGAAAGCATCGAGGTCGGAAGGCTCCATGCGCCAAGCCGTCCGGCTAGAACGTTATGTAACGCTGAAAGCTGGGGCACCAGGTCGAACTGCTGGTGGATCATCCCCACCAGGCGGGCTTGCTCGCGGCCCGGGCGCATCCGGGCCATGTCCTTGCCTTTGAGGGAAAGGCGCCCTGTGTCCGGCGCCATCTGCCCCGACAGGAGCAGAAGGAGGGTGGTCTTCCCGCTGCCGCTGGGGCCGAGAAAGGCCACCGTCTCCCCCTGCTCGATGCTTAACGACAGGGGCGCCAGGGCTTCCAGCGCGCCGTAGCGCTTGGACAGCCCCTCCAATACCACCGCCGTAGAGGCCTTAGTTTTGGACAATACCAAGGGAACGCGCGACATCCTCAATAGCCTTGTAGTTGTCGTTGGTGGTCGGGATGAAATTCGCCGCGTCGAACGCGTCCATGATCTTTTTCTCCGTTTCGCCTTGCGACGCATTCAACTTAAGGAGCGCCTGCTTGATCTTGTCCGCGGTCCCCTGCCCGAACTTCTGGTCGAGGTCGCCGCGTACGACCCAGTGGTAGTCATAGTAGGGTGGCGTCGTATAGAACACGTCAACCTTGCTGGTGTCCACCTTGCCGTCCTTGACGTTCCGCCGCCAAACGTCAACGTTCAACGCGCCCGCCTGAAAGGCGCCCGCCTCCACCAGCTTGATGGTGGTGTCATGGGAGCCGCTGTAATTGACCGCTTTAAGGTCTTTCTCAGGGACCAGTCCCGCCTGCTGGATGTAGTGACGAGGCATCAGATGGCCCGACGTGGAGCTTTCGCTGCCGAAGGTGAACGTCTTGCCCTTCAGGTCTGTCAGAGACTTGACGCCCAGGCTCTTCTGTGCGATGAAGACGGAGACGAACTTCTCGTCCTGCGGTCGCTGGACTATCGCCTGGGCTCCCGGGGTGACGAGCCGCGCCTGGACGCCCGTCAGGCCGCCGAACCAGGCGAGTTGCACATCGCCCTGCCGGAAGCCCGTCACCAGCGCCGCGTAGTCCACGGTGGGGACGTACCGCACCTTGACGCCCGTCTCATTGGAGAGGTAGTCAGCCATACCTTTGAAGCGCGTCTCCAGGACGGCGAGGTCCTGGTCCGGAATGCCGCCAATGTACATGACCTGCTGCTGCGGTTGCGCTGGCTGCGCCGCCGCGGGCGAGCAGGCGGACATGGCGCCCAGCAACAGGATCCCCAGTAGAGGAATAACGGCCCGGATACGATAGTTGCGCATGGTCGCTCTATGTCCTCCTCAAACTGCAATAATACTAATGTGTGATATTGTACTATTTGATGGGCTGTTGTCAAGAGACCAAGAATCCATCTCAAACTCAAAACCCTCACCCCCTTGGTCCCCCTCTCCTACGGGAGAGGGGGAGAAATAAAGCGAATCTGGGAGGACACCTCCCAGACCCTCCGGCAGAGAGGGCCACGCCCTCTCTGCGCTCTCCCAACAGGCATTTCGAGATAGTTGCTAAGACGACTTCGCGGGCGCAGGGGCGTTGGATACACACGATGGTCCGCCAGGGACTATGCGCGTCCATGCGGACCGGGCTTGTCGGCAAAGAGACGTCCCGGCGGCGATGCAAAACCGCCCGATTTACACTTATAATGAGAGGGTTGAATTCAGACGATGGGGGTGTGGGCGATGCCCGTGTACGAGTACGAATGCACCAAGTGCAAGCACCGGTTTGACAAGCTGAAGAGCTTCGCGCAGAGCGACGCACAGGAAGCCTGCCCGCAGTGCAAGGCGCCAGCACGCCGGGCGCTTTCGCAGGTCAACATGAACACGTGGCGCGCCAAGATTGTGCCGCCGCGTTAAACGGCTGATCCCCACGAGACGGAGCGTAAAACACTTCTATGTTTGACCAGGCCCTGCGACTCCTCACCCGACCCGACGTCCTGACCGCCATCGCCGCCCTGGTGCTGGCGCTTCCCGCGGCGTATCTGGCCCGCTGGTTTCTCCAAAGGGTCGTCGCCCGCGTCGCCGCCAAGACGGAGACAACGCTGGACGACGAGCTTATTTCGGCCCTGTCGCGGCCCCTGCTTCTCGGCGTCCTCTTGCTGGGGGTTTATATTGCGCTCTCCGTCCTGCAGGACATCGACATCCTCCAGGCGCAGATAGACAAGGGCCTTCACGTCGCCATTTACGCACTGGCGGTCTATACGGGCATTCGGGTCTTCCGTGTGCTGGTGGACTGGTACGGGCGGGAAGTGGCGACGCGCATGGAGACGCCCATAGACGACAAGCTCTTGCCCGTCGTCCGACGCCTGGGCAACACGGTCCTCCTTGCGGTGGGCGCGTTGCTCATCCTGGACTCCGTTGGCATCCAGGTCGGGACGCTCATCGCAGCCCTGGGCATCGGCGGCCTGGCCGTCGCCCTCGCCGTTCAGCCCACGCTGAGCAACGTCTTCGCGGGCGCCTACATCCTCTCCGACGGCTCCATCAAGCATGGCGACTTCATCCAGATTGAAAGCGGCACGCAGGGTTACGTGCAGGACGTCGGCTGGCGCACGACCAGGATCCGCACCCTGCAAAACAACCTGGTCATCATACCCAACTCGAAGCTGGCAGACTCCGTTGTCACCAACTTCCACCAGCCGGACGTCTCCGTGGGCTTCTTCGTGGACTGCGGCGTCAGCTACGACAGCGACCTCCATAAGGTGGAGAAGGTCGCCCTGGAGGTCGCACGGAAGGTCATGCTGGACACTCCAGCGGGAGTCAAGGACTTCACGCCGACCTTTTGGTACACCAAGTTCGGCGATTCGAATATCGAGTTCGTGGTGGCCCTCCGCGCGGTGGGAGTGAGTGACCAGTACGTGCTCAAGCATGCCTTCATCCAGCAGATCACGCACCGCTTCCGCGGCGAGGGCATCGAGATAGCCTACCCGACGCGCACCGTTCACATGCGGGACGGCGTTGCTCCCGCCCCGGAGGGCAGCGCGTCGGCACGGCCCTCCTAGCAGGGTGCTGAAACACCCTTTCGACCATCCCCCTTACCCCCTTCCTAGCCAAGAAGGGGGGAGAGAGAAGTTTGTATCTGAGGGACACCCTCAGACTCCCGGCAAAGGGGCTTCGCCCCTCTGTGCTCACCTTTTTCATCAGTCTGCTAGTCGCCCGACCCCTGCGTTCGCTGGCGGCTGGCCGGGCGGGAGATTCCTCGGTCGTCCTAAGGACTTCCTCGGAATGACAGCAGACTTCGTAACCGCCGCTCATGGATTCGACAAGCTCACCATGAGGGGGACTGCCGAGAACCCCGCTCGTCCTTCGACCGGCTCAGGATGAGCGGGGTGAAACCTCAGTAGTGTATCAGTTTGCCGTGGTAGGGAATGGGACTCTACCCGTCACACCGGCGAAGGCCGGTGTCCAGAGACGTGCATGGGGGAGACGCTCTGATGGATTCCGGCTTTCGCCGGAATGACGACGACCTAACTGATGCACTACCGAAACCTCCGCCCGTTTGACGGACATTCGCGCGGGGGCTACAATTGCGAGAAACGCTAAATACGAGGGACTATGACCCCGTCGCCAGCTTCGCGCTCCACGCCCCCCACGACCAGCGCCGAGATACGCCAGGCGTACCTGGACTTCTTCCAGCAGCGTGGCCACAAGCTCAGGGCCAGCTCCAGCCTCGTGCCGGAGGGCGACCCCACGCTGCTCTTCACCACCGCCGGCATGGTCCAGATGAAGGACTATTTCCTGGGCAAGACCAAGGCCCCCGCGCCGCGCATGACCTCCTGCCAGAAGTGCTTCCGCACCACGGACATTGACTCCGTCGGCGACTCGAAGCACCTGACCTTCTTCGAGATGCTGGGCAACTTCAGCGTCGGCGACTACTTCAAGAAGGAGGCGGTCGCCTGGGCGTGGGAGTTCGTGACGGAGGTGCTCAGGCTGCCCAAGGAGCGACTGTGGGCGACCGTCTATCTGAACGACGACGAGGCGTTCGGCTACTGGCGTGCGCTGGGAGTGCCGGAGGAGCGCATGCGGCGCTACGGCGAGTCCGACAACTGGTGGGGCCCGCCCGGCGACGAGGGACCCTGCGGGCCGTGCTCGGAGATTCACTACGACTTCGGCGCGGAGTACGGCTGCGGCAAGCCTGGCTGCGGCGAGCCGTCCTGCCCGTGCGGGCGCTTCGTGGAGCTGTGGAACCTGGTGTTCATGCAGTTCTACCAGGACAAGCAGAAGAAGCGCACGCCGCTCCCGAAGCCGAACATTGACACAGGCGCGGGCCTTGAGCGGTTCAGCGCCGTCCAGCAGGGCAAGCGCACCGTCTATGACACGGACGTCTTTCAGCCGCTGCTCCAGCGCATCGCGCAGATGGCGGGCACGACGTACGGCAAGGATCCTTCGACAGGCTCAGGGCAGGGTGAAATCGACTACGCGATGCGCGTGGTGGCGGAGCACGCGCGGGGCGTGACGTTCCTGATTGCCGACGGCGTCGCGCCGGGCAACGAGGGGCGCGGCTACGTGCTGCGGCGCATCCTGCGGCGCGCGGTGCGGTTCGGGAAGAAGGCGGGGCTGACATCGCCGTTCGTGGGCCAGATAGCGCAGGCGGTCATCGAGCGGATGGGCAGGCAGTACCCGGAGATGGCGCGCCAGCGCGAGTCCATCCTGCGCGTCATCGGCGAGGAGGAGACGCGGTTCAGCGAGACGCTGGACACCGGCCTTGAACTACTCGAAAACCAAATAGTGCCGGTTTATGCCGGTGTCATCAAAACGGTCGAGGAATGGAAACAGAAGGTCCCCATTTTGATTCAAGCCAGTTTCAGACAGTACGTCGGTAATGCACCACCCACGCCTATTCCTGTTGGGGACAAGGTTGCATTGTTTATCAACATGTTCAACAGTGAGATGTCGTCGATGTCCAGGCAGATTGAGAAGTTACTTACGCAATCTGCTGAGGACAGACTGATAGCCAAAACTCAGCTATATACAGCAGTTTATAAACAATTAGAAACCATCAAAAAAGAGATGGAGAAGCTCACTATTCCCGCGCCCACTACGACTAGTGTATCGACTGAGCAACACGTGCTTGGTTTCTTGAACGAACTTTTGGAACGATTGACACAAACTGCTTCTACGTTGTCCGGAGAAGTGGCATTCGTCCTCCATGACACCTACGGCTTTCCGCCGGAGTTGACGGAGGAGATCGCACGCGAGCACGGCCTGTCCGTTGACATGGCTGGCTACGAGCGTGAGATGGAACGGCAGCGGGAGCGCGCACGCGCCAGCGCCAAGTTCACCGTCGGCGAGCGCGGCCCCGTGGACGCATACCAGCGGTTCGCCAAGTCGGGCTTGCGGTTCGTCGGCTACGACACCAAGCGGCATAAGTCCAAGGTCGTCGGCATCCTCGCGGGCGGCGCGCCTGTCCAGGGCGCGGAAAAGGGCCAGGAGGTCGAGGTCGTCCTTCAGGAGACGCCGTTCTACGCGGAGGGCGGCGGCCAGGTGGGCGACACGGGCATGCTGCGCGGCCCGCGCGGCGTGATCCAGGTCACGGACACGCAGAAGCCGCTCGCCGACGTCATCATTCACAGGGGCAAGGTCGTCGAGGGCGGCGTCGCGGTGGGCGACGGCGTGGATGCGGAGGTGGACGCGGCGCGTCGCAACGACATCGCGAGCAACCACACGGGTACGCACCTGCTCCACGCGGCGCTGCGGAAGGTGCTCGGCCCGCAGGTGCGGCAGGCCGGCTCGCTGGTCGCGGCGGAGCGGCTGCGCTTCGACTTCTCGCAGCTTGTCGCGCTGGCGCCGGAGGAGCTGTCGCAGGTGCAGGCGCTGGTCAACGACAAGGTGCGCCAGGACGTGCCCGTCCGCTACAAGGTTCTGCCCTACGCCCAGGCGGTCGCGGAGGGCGCGCTCGCCTTCTTCGGCGAGAAGTACGGCGACGAGGTGCGCGTCGTGGAGGTGGACGGCGATCCTTCGACAGGCTCTCCGAAGGAGTCCGGAGTCCTTCGGACAGGACAGGCTTTCAGCACGGAGCTGTGCGGCGGGACGCACGTGTCGCGCACGGGGGTTATCGGCCTGTGCCTGGTGGTCAGCGAGAGCAGCGTCGGCAGCGGCATGCGCCGTGTGGAGGCGCTCACGGGCCGCGCGGCGGAGGCGCACGTGCAGAGCCGCCTGGGGCTGCTGGAGCGCGTCGCGCGGCAGCTTCAGGCCACGCCGGACACGCTCGACGCGCGCGTGAAGGCGATGCAGGACGAGCTGGACAGGGAGCGCAAGCGCGCATCCGCGCTGGAGCGCGACGTTGCGAAGCGCGCCGTCGAGTCGCTGCTGGCGGACGTGCGGCAGGTGGACGGCGTCAACGTGCTGGCGGCGCGCGTCCCCGCGAGCACCGTCGAGGCGCTGCGCGAGACCGGCGACTGGCTCAAGGCCAAGCTCAAGAGCTGCGTCCTCGTCATGGGCGCCGTCATCGAGGAGCAGCCGCGCTTCGTGGTGATGGTCACGCCGGACCTGGTGCAGAAGGGCTACCACGCGGGCGACATCGTGAAGAAGGTGGCCGCGGTGGCGGGCGGCGGCGGCGGCGGGCGTCCGGAGCTTGCCCAGGCGGGCGGCAAGCAGAAGGACAAGCTGGACGAGGCCCTGCGGCTGGCCCCGCAGCTCGTCAAGCGGTCGTAGGTGAAGTGAAGTCTTATCAACGCGCCTTCTCACCCTTCGACAAGCTCAGGGTGAGCGGTGGTTTTCCCGCTCATGGTGAGCTTGTCGAACCATGAACGCCGAATTTGGAAATAGCCTCATGGACAGCCCGCGCATCCTCTGTCTGGACGTCGGCGACAGGCGTATCGGCGTCGCTGTCGGCGATACGGGCATCGCTCTGGCGCGACCACTGACGGTCATCCACCGCAAGGGCGGACGGCCCGACCTCGACGCCGTGGCGCAGCTTGCGCGGGAGCACAACGCGGAGCGCATCGTGGTGGGCCTGCCGCGCTCGCTGGACGGCACGCTGGGGCCACAGGCGCGCAAGGTGCAGGCGTTCGTCGCGGCGCTGAAGCGCCACGTGGACGCGCCCATCGAGATGTGGGACGAGCAATTCTCGACCGCGGAGGCGGAGCGGCTCATGGCGGAGACGGGCGTGCGCTGGGAGAAACGCCGCGGGCAGGTGGACGCCATCGCCGCGGCGGTGGTGTTACAGTCGTACCTGGACAGCAGGCGCGCCGCCACGAGCGCCACCCACGAGACGGAACCATGACCCTCCACGTCGGCATCATCGGCTTTCCGGTCGGCCACTCCATCTCGCCCGCGTTCCAGCAGGCCGCGTTCGACCGCGCGGGCGTGGACGCGCGCTACGAGCGATGGGAGACGCCGCCCGACAGGCTGCGGGAGGCCGTCGAGCGGCTGCGCGGCGAGGGCTACCTGGGCGCGAACGTGACCGTGCCGCACAAGCAGGCGGTCATCCCGCTGCTGGACGAGCTTGACGCCGTGGCGCGGCGCACCGGCGCGGTGAACACCATCGTCAATCGCAAAGGGCGGCTCACAGGGTATAATACGGACGCGCCGGGCTTTCTGCGGGCGCTCCGCGAGGACGCGCGCTTCGAGCCCGCGGGCAAGCGCGCGCTTATCGTGGGGGCGGGCGGCGCAGCGCGGGCGGTGGCGTTCGCGCTGGCGGACGCGAAGGCCGCGGCCATTCTCATCGCGAACCGCAATCTGGACCGCGCGCAGGCGCTCGCCGACGCGGTGCATGCCGCCGGCGCAAAGGCTGTCGCAATGGAGATGCAACGCGGCTGGGTGATGGGCGCGCTGTTGGAGATTGACCTTGTGGTCAACTGCACGACCGTCGGCATGCGCTCCACCGGCACCGAACAGGAGTCGCCGCTGGACGCGGCGCACCTGCGGCGCGAGATGCTTGTCTGCGACCTGGTCTACAACCCGTCGGAGACGACGCTGATGCGGGCGGCGCGCACGCTAGGATGCAAGGCGCTGGGCGGCCTGCCGATGCTGGTGTACCAGGGTGCGCTCGCGTTCGAGATGTGGACGGGCAAGAAGGCACCGCTCCAAGTCATGTTCCAGGCGGCCCGCAGAGCCCTGGGTTAGCGAAATGCCAGGAGAGGGAAAGAGATGAGTAACAAAGAACCACTCGGGTTTGGACGTTTCAAACGTAAAGCCGAGGAATTGCTTAGGAACTTACCAGAGCTATACCGCCTTCCAGTAAATGCGGCAAAAAAAGCAGACAAGAACAGGCATGTCATTGCAAAGGGCTGGGATGACCTTACTACATTGAATCGCCTTGTAAGGGCTTACGCCAAGGGCCAATACAAAGAGGTCCCTCGGCAAACTATTGCTGTTGTAGTCGCAGCCATCCTATACTTCGTCAGTCCATTTGACGTGATTCCTGATTTTCTACCTCTGGTGGGATTCGTGGACGACCTGCGCGTTCTTGTCTTTGCCGTCAGGGGGATAAAAGGCGACATTGACCGGTTCAGGGAGTGGGAAAAGGGCGAGCTGAAAGCACCCGCATAGCGGCGATAATGAATTAAGTCCGCCCATCCTTCGACAGGCTCAGGATGAGCGGCATACCACAAAAGGCTATAGTGCTTACCTAGGAGCGAGAGATGTTCTTCCGGTGGTACACGGCGGGCGAGTCGCACGGACGCGCGCTGGTCGCATGGCTGGAGGGCGTCCCGGCGGGCCTGCGCGTTGACGAGGAGTACGTCGCGCGGGACCTGGCGCGGCGGCAGAAGGGCTACGGGCGCGGCGGGCGCATGAAGATCGAAAAGGACCACGCCCAGATACTCTCCGGCGTGCGCCACGGCCTGACGCTCGGCGGCCCCATCGCCATGCTCATCGAGAACAAGGACTGGGTCAACTGGACGGAGAAGATGAGCGTCGCGCCCGTCGAGAAGGCAACGGAGCCTATCACCCGCCTGCGTCCCGGTCACGCCGACTACCCGGGCGTGATGAAGTACGGCTTGGACGATGTGCGCAACATTCTGGAGCGGGCCAGCGCTCGCGAGACGGCGGCGCGCGTCGCGGTCGGCGCGGTGGCGCGGCGCTTCCTGGAGGAGTTCGGCGTCAGCGTCAACGCGCACGTCGCGTCCATCGGCGCGGTTAAGGCGATGCCTCAGCCGCCCATTGACTGGGCGAAGGTCGAGGAGTCGCCGGTGCGCTGCGCCGACCCCCGCGTGGAGCAGGCGATGATACGCGCAGTTGACGACGCGAAGGCTGCGGGCGACACGGTCGGCGGCGTCGTGGAGGTCATCGCGGAGGGCGCACCGGTCGGGCTGGGCAGTCACGTGCAGTGGGACCGCAAGCTGGACGCGCGCATCGCGCACGCCATGATGGGCATCAACGCGGTCAAGGGCGTCGAAATCGGCATGGGCTTCGCTGGCGCGGAGCTTCCCGGCTCCAAAGTGCACGACGTCTTCGACCCGCTGAAGCCGGGCGAGCGGACGTTCCGCCGACTCACCAACAACGCGGGCGGCATCGAGGGCGGCATGAGCAACGGCGAGCCTGTCGTCGTGCGCTTCGCCGTCAAGCCCATCTCGACGCTCGCCAACCCGCTGCCGTCGGTGGACCTGCGCACCGGCGAGAAGGTGCAGGCGCACTTCGAGCGCAGCGACGTGTGTCAGACGCCGCCCGCCTGCGTCATCGGCGAGGCGATGCTGGCGATTGTCCTGGCCGACGCCATGCTGGAGAAGTTCGGCGGCGACCACATCAGCGAGACGCTGCGCAACTATCGTGGCTACATGGACACGGTAGGCCCGCGCGATGGCAAACCCAACGGCCAGCGCCCGCCGGACGATGCGTAGGCAGGCCGCGCCATGACTGCCCCACAGCGCATCTTCCTTGTCGGGTTCTCCTTCACGGGCAAGACCGAGGCCGGGCGTCTGGCCGCCCATCGCCTGGGCTGGACCTTCGTGGACACCGACCACATGATCGTGGCCCGTGAGAGCAAGTCCATCGCCGACATCTTCGCCCCGCACGGCGGGGAGGCACGCTTCCGCGAACTTGAGCGGCAGGCGCTCACGGAGGCCGCCGCGCGCGAGCGCGTCGTGGTCAGCACCGGCGGTGGCGCCGTGACAGACCCGCGCAACCGCGAGCTTATGCGCGCAAGCGGCGTCGTCGTCTGCCTGGAGGCGCAGCCGGAGACCATCCTGGCGCGGCTTCGCGCGGAACAGGCAACATCCTCGGGTACTGTCCGGCCTCTCCTCGCCGCGCCCGACCCGCTGCGGCACATCCAGAGTCTGAAGGAGCAGCGACAGGCGTCCTATGCCGCCGCGGCGGACTGGACAGCGCACACCGACAACCTGACCACGGGCGAGGTCGCGACCGAGATACTGCGCGGCTACGACGCGGGCAAGCGCCGCTTCACCCCGCCGGCCGGGCATGACGGCCCGACCTGCGTGGTGCGGACGGCCACGGAGGTCTGCCCCATCTACGTGGGCTGGGGCGCCCTGGACGACCTGGGCCGCCGGATGCGCGACGCGGGGCTGTCCGGCACGGCCTACGTCATCAGCGACGAGAGTGTGCTGGCCCGCTACGGCGCGCGCGCGCTGGTCTCTCTGCGCGGGGCCGGCTTCACGGCGGACTCGATGGCCGTGCCGCCCGGCGAGCCGAGCAAGACGCTGGAGATGGCGGGCCGCATCTACGACTGGCTCGTGGCGCACCGCGCCGAGCGCGGGCACACCATCGTCGCGCTGGGCGGCGGCGTCGTCGGCGACCTGGCGGGCTTTGTCGCGGCCACGTTCCTGCGGGGCGTGCCCTTCGTGCAGGCGCCCACGAGCCTGCTGGCGATGGTGGACGCATCCGTCGGCGGCAAGGTGGCGGTCAACCACAAGGAGGCGAAGAACAGCATCGGGGCCTTCTACCAGCCGCGCCTCGTGCTGGCGGACGTCAGCACCCTGTCCACATTGCCTCCCAGAGAGCTGACGTCCGGCTGGGCGGAGGTCGTCAAGCACGGCGCCATCATGGACGCGGCGCTGTTCGCCTTGTTCGAGGAGAAAGCGGACGCCTTGAAGGCGCTGGAACCGCAGCTCACGGCGGATGTCATTGGCCGCAGCGTCGCGATCAAGGCGCGCGTGGCGAGCGAGGATGAGAAGGAGACCACGGGGCTGCGCACGCTGCTGAACTACGGCCACACCATCGGGCACGCGCTGGAGTCGGCCACCAGCTACGAGGGCTACCTGCACGGCGAGGCCGTCGCGGTGGGCATGGTGGGCGCGGCGATCATCAGCCAGCGCATGGGGCTGCTCACGCCGGACGCCGTCGAGCGGCTGCGCAAGCTGCTTCAGCGCTTCGGCTTGCCCGTCGCGTCCCCCGGCGTCTCGCGGGACGCCGTCCTTCGCGCCATGTCGCTGGACAAGAAGGTGGAAGGCAGGGCTATCAAGTGGGTCTTGCTTGAGGGAATCGGGCGGGCCGTCGTGCGGCGCGACGTGCCGGAAGCAGACGTGATGGCCGCGCTGCAGGCGCTGGGCGTCCAGTAGTCCTTGTATTGTTATGTCAATTAATGAATCTCACAGGCGCCGGAACCCGTCCCTGCCCCAGATATTCTAATTCCCCCCATCCCACGCGAGGGGGAGGGGGACCACAAGGGGTGGGGGTCTTGAAACACGGTTCCGAGGAAGTATGCTATGGATGCACAAGCATATAGAGACAAGCTCACAAAGTGGGATCAAGAAAGCAGAGAAGAGCGTGTTCTGCGATGGCAGCAGATAAAGCCAGCTTCTTACGGGAGTCTTCTTCCAGACCTGCTCTGGGAGTACATCGTAGAAGCCGTCAACATGTATATACGCGGACATCCCACCGGCACTGTTTTATTGTGCGCAGCCGCCATAGAGATAATTTTGGCTGATCAAATAAAGGCAAAGAGTGCTAACACCATATCAAAGAAGATCAGACGGGGACGCGAACTAGGTCTCTTGGAAGAAGACGAGGCGACGCGAATTGATGAGCTTTGGAAACTACGCAACGAGCTTATCCATGCTCACGCAGGCCAACTCAAAGAAAGAGCTATGAAGCTCCTCCCTGCCGAATGGGCGTCGCCGTCACTCTATTTTCTCGCTGGTTTGCCCGGCAGTATAGACGCGGATGCACTGAAGTGCCTCCAAACAGCTAGAGACCTCGCAGTAAAGTTCTACGGTGAGAAGGAGCAGTAGCCATGCCCCTGCCGCTGGAAGGCTACAAGGTCATTGACTTCAGCGTAGCCATCTTCGGCTCCATGAACAGCATGATGCTGGGCGACATGGGCGCCGACGTGATCAAGGTGGAGCCGCTGGAGGGCGACTTCATGCGCATCTCCACCTTCCGCTCCGGCGACGGCGCGCGCTTCATGAGCTGCAACCGCTCCAAGCGCAGCCTGTCCGTCAACCTGAAGGACGACCGGGGCAAGGAGATGGTGTGGAAGCTGCTCAAGGACTGCGACGTAGTCATCCAGAACTTCCGGCCCGGCGTCATGGAGCGGATGGGGTTCGGGTACAAGGCGGTGTCCGCGATTAACCCGCGGGTCATCATGGTGTCCCAGTACGGCTATGGAGAAACGGGCCCGCTGGCGCACCGAATGGGCGGCGACCTGTGGGCGCAGTGCATGGGCGGCGTTGTCGCGCTCCAGGGCAGCCCCAGCGGCCCACCGTACATCGGCGGCGTGGCCTGGGCCGACCACGGCGGCGGCGTCATGGCGAGCATGGCCACCCTTTCGGCCATCCTGGCGCGGGAGCGCTACGGCGTTGGCCAGGAGGTCACGCTGAACCTGCTGGACACGGTCATTCACATGCAGAGCGCCACCATAGCCGACTGGCTGGTGGACGGCCGCCTGCTCAAGAAGTCGGGCCGCGGCTGGGGCGCGGGCTTCCCCTATGGCGCCTACCCGTGCAAGGACGGCGACATCGTCACCCTCATGGGCAGGGACGACCTGGAGTGGCCCGTGCTGTGCAAGCTGCTGGACATTGAGTGGATACTGGAAGACAAGCGCTACGAAACGCACATGATGCGTCTGGGGCTCAAGGATGAGTTGTACCCCGTCCTGGACGAGGCGTTCAAGAAGAAGACCCGCGCCGAATGGGTGGAGGCATTCCGCAAAGTCAAGCTGCGCGTTGACCCGGCCCTGGATTACAAGGAGCTGTTCGAGCATCCGCAGGTCTATGAGAACGAGATGGTTATCGAGCAGCAGCACCCGGAGTTCGGCAAGATTCGACTCACGGGCATTCCCTACAAGATGAAGGGCACACCTCTTCCGCCGCCCCAGATGCCTCCGCCCCTGCTGGGACAGCACACGCGCGAGATTATGCGCTCGCTCGGCTACGCGGAAGAGACGATTCAGCGGTACTGGGACGAGGGCGTCGTCGGCATCACCGACCCGCCCTCTCCGCGGTAGTCCGGTCTGCCTGTTGATGTTTAGCAGGACGATGAAAAACCCTTTTCGACCATCCCCCTACCCCCTTCCTAGCCAGGAAGGGGGTGAAATAGTATCTGGGGGATACCCCCAGACCCCCGCTCCTTCGGCTTCGCTCAGGACAAGCTACGGGGCTTCGCCCCTCTGGACTCTCCTTTTTCAACAGCCTGTTAGATGGATATCGGACTGATGCGGTCTCTCCAGAGATGGCTTGCGTGGCCCGCGGCGCTGGCGCTCCTCGCGGCGGCGTGCAATCCGCCCATCGTTGCGGTCCCGACACCGGCCCCTGCGCGTCCCACGCCCGCGCCGTCGCCCACTCCTGCGAGCGCGCCCGTCTCCGGCGGCGCCTTGCGCGTGGCCGTCGCGGAGCAGCCGCCGGAAAGCTCCCGCCTGGACCCGCACGAGGAGCCGACGCCGGCTATCCAGGCCGTCGTAGGCCCGGTGTACAGCGGCCTGGTCCAGTTCGACCCCGCCGTGTCCGGACGTCGCATCATCGGCGACCTGGCAGAGGACTGGCGACTGGTGGACGACCTCACGTTCGAGTTCAGCATCCGCAAGGACGCCACGTTCCACAACGGGCAGCAGGTGACCGCGGTGGATGTCCTCTACAGCCTCGACCGGGTGCGCCTGCCACCGCGTGAAACGACGCGGCCCCGCCGGGAGCTGTACGCCTCCATCAAGGACGTCATCGCGCCGGACAGGTTCACGCTGCGCATCATCATGCGCCAGCCGGACGCGGGCATCCTTTCGGCCCTGGCGAGCGGGACACTGGTCGTCCGGCCTCAGTTCGACGGACTGGAGGAGACGTGGCGCGCGCCAGACCCCGTAGGCAGCGGCCCGTTCGTCTTCACCGGCTATTCAGCCTCCGGGCAGGCGCGTTACCCCCGCTACAAGGACTACTTCCTGAAGGGTAAACCCTACCTGGATTACTACGAGCTGTTCACGGTCAGCGATGCCACCACGCGGATAGCGGGCCTCCGGGCCGGCCTTCTGGACGTTGTGCTTGGTCCTTTGTCCGAACAGCGCGTGCGCTCCCTGCGCGAGGCGCGCCCCGACCTGGTGTTCCACCGGGCGCAGGACCCGGTCGTCGGCCATGATGTCGTGGTGAACACGACCCGCTCCCCGTTCAATGACCTGCGCGTTCGCAAGGCCCTGCGGCTTGCTCTGGACGACGAGGCCGCTTACGTCGCCCAGGAGTCGTCATGCGGGCCGTACATCGGCTCGCCTGGCGGCCTCTCGCCGTGGGCGCTGCCCCAGAACGATCTGGCGAAGCGTCCCGAGGCAGGCGGCGACCGCATCCAGCGCCTCGCCGAGGCCCGGAAGCTTGTCGCGGACGCGGGACTCTCCGACGCCCTGACGGCGACGGTCCTTCAGCGGAAGGAGGAAGGCGGCGTGTCGGACCCGGACGCCAGGATAGTGGACGCATGGGCGAAGCTGCTGGCAAAAGGGATCAACGACATTGGGGGCAAGGCGGAGGTCCAGGAACTGGAGGCGCCCAAGCAGTCCCAGGAGCGCCTGCTGAGCCTGCAGTACGATATCGCGGTCTATCCCGTCCCCTACGTCGGCTATCCCGACCCCAACGGACTCTCCCCTGTCTGGCGCTCCGGCGCGCCGCGCAACTACGCCAACTACGCAGACCCGGAGCTGGACAGGCTCCTAGCGGAGCAGGCCCGGACGCTGGATTGGGCGAAACGCCTCCCGCTCGTGTACGCCGCCCAGCAGCGCATCCTGGACTCCTACGCGGCGTTCTACCTGCCGCGCCCAACGCCCTGCGACTCCGGCGGCGCGGATGCAGCGAGCCAGCCCTGGGTCAAGGGCTTCCAGCAGGACTGGGCCGGAGCGCGACTGGACGCTATGCGTTTCGACCAGGTGTGGATAGACCCCGTGGTCAAGGGCAACTTCAAGAGGCCCTAACGGCAAGGGGGACGCTCCAAGTGTCCTGTTTCTGAAATACGCTTACGATTTGTCATTGCGAGGACTCCGGCTTGCCGGAGGACGAAGCAATCTAGAGGAAGGGTGCGCCCCGCAGCCAGATTGCCACGGCCCTCCTGCGTCGGGCCTCGCAATGACATTGACGGCGCATTTTGGGAACATCACACCAGGGGCGTCTCCTGACTGTGGCGCTATTGAGTGGCGGGCGCGAAGGCTACTCCGCTATGGTCTCCAGCCAGCGCGTCAGCAGGGCCTTGTTCGCCAGCACCTGCGAGGCTGCGGAATAGGGGTCGAGCCCACCCTTCTCCACCTGGGACAGATAAGATCCAAGCAGCCCGTCCTTCTCCACCAGGTCTTGAAGGCGCTCTTCCATCCGCAACTCGATCATCTGGAAAAACTCTTTGCGCCGCTGGGCCTTCCGCTTCTCGGCAAAGAGGTTGGAGGAGCGCATGACCTCCCCGTGCTTCTCAATCTGCGCCAGCACCTCTTCCATCCCCACGTTCTTGTGCGCCTGGGCCGCCAGCACGGGCACACTCCAGTAGTCGTGCTTGGGGCTCAACTCCAGAGTGGCGACGAGCTCGCGCACCAGGGAGTCGGCGCCGTCGCGGTCCGCCTTGTTGACCACGAAGATGTCGGCGATCTCCATGAGGCCCGCCTTCATCGTCTGCACCGCGTCGCCGGCCTCCGGCACGAGCACCACGACGACGGTGTCCGCCACCTCCATGATGTCCAGCTCAGTCTGGCCCACGCCCACCGTCTCGATGAGCACCACGTCCCTGCCGTAGGCGTCAAAGAGCTTCGCCACCTGGCTGGCCGTCCGGGGCAGTCCGCCGTGGCTGCCTCGAGTGGCCATGCTGCGGATGAAGACGCCGGGATCGCCGAAGTGCTGCTGCATGCGGATGCGGTCCCCCAGGACGGCGCCGCCGGTGAAGGGGCTGGTGGGGTCCACCGCTATCACGCCTACGGTCTTCTGCTTAGCCCGCAGGAAAGCGACCAGCCGGTCTACAATGGTGGACTTGCCCGCGCCGGGCGGGCCGGTGATGCCCACGAGGTATGCTCTGCCGATGTGTGGATAAACGGCTGCCATGATGCCGGGGACGTCAGGCCCTTCACGCTCTACAAGGGTGATGAGTCGGGCCAGGGCGCGCTGGTCGCCCGCCAGCAGGCGCTGGACAAGGTCGTTGTTCACAGAGTGCCTCCGTTGTAGCGAGGGTTCGTTACACTGTAGCACTTTGTCGTATCTGAGAGCAAGGGCGTGACGACGCGCCGCGCTTTTGCCCCAAGGCAATCGCGTCTTGATGCGAGCGTTCGTTCCCGCCCGTCGCGTGAGTCTTTGAAGAAAGGCTCGAAGAAGCCCGCCGGTCCGCCGCCGTCATTCCGGCGCAGAGCTTGCCCCGTACCTGATAAGGGGCCGGAATCCAGCGTTCCCCGGCGCTTCTCTGGATACCGGCTTTCGCCGGTATGACGTGGAATATGGAGCGCGTTTCCGAAGCAGGACGCGAGCGTCGCCCGTCGCGGACGATCTCGTGTCCCTGGGCTCCGGCCCACGGCCTTCGCCGGGGCAGGCTTTTCGCCGGAGCGACGAAGGGACGCCCCCTTTGCGATTTGCTATGTCCATGAGTGCGTAAGAAGGAAGTAGACGCGATTGCCCTGCGACGACGCGTCCTGTCACATTCATGGCGCTGGAACATGGTATCATTTACCAATACGCGAGAAGGCGCCACGAATCCAATCATGAGGAACGGCCGAGAGAGTGGACACGGAAAACCAGAGTATTCCAGCAAAAGGCCCGGCCAACCCGGACGAACTGGGACATCAGACAGTTGACACAGCGCCTCCGGTCAGCGCCGCCACGCACTCCGAGATGAACGACTTGCCTGCAACAGCCACGGAGGCAACCCGACGGGCACGGATGGCGACGTGGGTGCGCGAGGCGCTGTTTATCGGCATCGCGGCGGCCGTCTTCGTCGCGGACTACCTCACGAAGCTGTGGGTGCGGACCAGCATGTTCCCCGGCCAGTCCATTTTCCCGGACGCGCCCGTCCGGCTGACCTATATCACCAACACGGGGAGCGCGTTCGGCCTGTTCCAGGACCAGACGATCTTCCTGGTCATCACGGCGGTCATCGGCATAGGGGCCATCATCCTGTACCACTCGATGCACTCGGCGAAGACGCTCCCGCTGACCGTGAGCCTGGGCCTCCAGCTCGGCGGGGCCGCGGGCAACCTGGTGGAGCGCCTGCGGTTCGGACGCGTCACCGACTTCATTGACCTGCGCTTCTGGCCGGTGTTCAACGTGGCCGACTCGTGCATCGTCATCGGCGTGGCCCTGCTCGCATGGATACTCTTCAGGACAGGCAAAGAGAAACCGACGCGATAGCCGTGCCGTCGTCAGACACTCGCTCCTTCAGCGTCGCCACGCAGGGAGAGCGCCTCGACCGCTTCCTGGCGGCGCAGTGTCCCGACCTCTCCCGCTCCCGCGTTCAGCAGCTCATCGAGGCAGGTCACGTCACCGTCAACGGACGCCCCGTCAAAGCCGCCCACAAGCTGAAGCCCGGCGATGACGTCTCCATGTCCGTGCCGCCGCCGGCGCCTGTGCTCGGCCTGTCGCCGGAGGACATTCCGCTCACCGTCGTGTACGAGGACGCCGACCTGCTGGTGGTGGACAAGCCCGCCGGCCTGACGGTGCATCCCGCGCCGGGGCACCCCAGCGGCACGCTGGTGAACGCCCTGCTGGCGCGCGTGCCCGACCTGGGCGGCGTCGGCGGCGAGCTGCGTCCGGGCATCGTCCACCGGCTGGACAAGGACACGTCGGGGTTGATCGTCGTCGCCAAGCACGAGCGGGCGCTGCGCCACTTGCAGGCCCAGTTCAAAGAGCGACAGGTGCGGAAGGTGTACCTGGCGCTGGTCCACCGTCGCGTGCAGCCCCCGGAGGGCGTCATTGATGCGCCGATAGGCCGCGACCCGCGCAACCGCAAACGGATGGCCGTCGTGCCGGACGGTCGGGCCGCTCTTACGCGCTATCGCGTGCTGCGCTATCTGCCCGACTACACGCTGCTGGAGGCGGCGCCCGCCACGGGGCGCACGCACCAGATCCGGGTGCACCTCGCGCACATCGGGCACCCGCTGGCGGGCGACCCGCTGTACGGCGGGACGACGAAGCTGGTGGCGCGGCAGTTCCTGCACGCGCACCGGCTCACCTTCCGCCTGCCCTCCGGCGAGGAGCGCACGTTCATCAGCCCGCTGCCGGACGACCTGGAGCGGGTGCTACGAGAGGTTGCGCAAATCAAGGACTCTAAAGAACTCTATGACGTTCATAATTAGCGTCTTGGCAAGGGCATTCACGCTTGCCATAAGGAGTGGTAAACTTCGACCGGTTCTGTTAGTGCTAATGCCACGAAAAAGCAGCAAGCGAATGGGGGATTAGTTATGTCATCAAATAACCTGAACCGAAAGTTGAAGCTACGCATTACTTTTGACACGGGAAAGGAGCCCTACCTTCTCGATATTTCGTCTTTCTTATACGACCTTGAATTGCTCCACGACTACCTAGTGATGGTTCTTGATGAAGATTATTCTAGATACAAGTTCTCTCAATACTTTTACTATCGTAAGGGTCGCCGTCTCAAGGAGATACAAAGACTAAGATTGGCGAAGATAACCAAAGCATCACCTCTGACAATTGAGTTGATTCTTAATATTACTATCCCGCCTATATCAGTGGACGTAGCTTTTGTCTCCGCATCTGCCGGTGCTGCCTACCTTCTTTCACTGGCAGTTCAGAAATGGATCATGCTACCTCACAACAAAGAGAAGGCTCGGGCTGAGGCAGCGAAATTCCGGGCAGCGGCACGGATCACAGACCTCCAAGCTGATCTACTAGAGGAAGATGTGGAGGAAAAGCGTCGCTTACGCGAGATGATTCCCGTTCATGACTCCCTACGTCGGAGATTGAGCGACAGCCCGCTGAAAGCTACGAACATGGAGCTATCTATCGAAGATGAAGACGAACCTTCAGGACATACCAACACATAGCGTTGCCTTGCACAAAAACGTGAAATGCCTGGGCATAGTTATCGATCGTAGAATCAGATGACAAATTATCAGATGCCCGTCCTCGACGGCCTTCTTAGGCCATGCTAGAATGTGAGCGCGATAGCTACCGCCATATTCGTTTGAACGGAGACCCATGACCACGCCCGTCCGCGTCCGCTTCGCGCCCAGCCCCACCGGCATCCCCCACGTGGGCAACATCCGTACGGCCATGTTCAACTGGCTCTACGCCCGACATACAGGCGGGCAGTTCATCGTCCGCATCGAGGACACGGACCAGGAGCGCAAGGTGGAAGGCGCGCTGGAGGCCATCCTGGAGAGCCTCCTGTGGCTGGGCATCACCTGGGACGAAGGCCCGACCGAGGACGCAAAGGGGAACAAAGGGCCGAACGGCCCGTACTTCCAGTCGCAGCGGCTTCCGCGCTACCGGGAGGCCGCGGAGAAGCTGCTGGCATCCGGCCATGCGTACCTCTGTCACTGCTCCACCAAGCGGCTTGAGCAGGTGCGCTTCGAGATGCAGATAGCGAAGCGCCCGCCCATGTACGACCGGCGGTGCCGCGACAAGGGCTACGGCTGGGCGGACAAGCCCTTCCCTGACGCCTCGCCCGTGCCGGTGGTGCGCTTCAAGACGCCGCTTTCGGGGCAGACGCGCGTGCAGGACAGGCTGCGCGGCGAGGTGGTGAACGAGAACAGCACGCTGGACGACTTCGTGCTGCTTAAGTCGGACGGCTTCCCCACCTATCATCTTGCGAACGTGGTGGACGACCACCTGATGAGCATTTCCCATGTGCTGCGCGCCGAGGAGTGGCTGCCCAGCACGCCGCGCCACGTGCTGCTTTACGAGGGCTTCGGCTGGGCGCCGCCTGTTTTCGTTCACCTGCCGCTCATTCTGGGGGCCGACCGGTCCAAGCTGTCCAAGCGGCACGGCGCCACCAGCCTTCTGGAGTACCGCGACAAGGGCTACCTGCCCGAAGCGATGGTGAACTACCTGGCGCTGCTCGGATGGTCGCTGGATGACAAGACGGAAATCATATCTCGTGACGAACTCATCAAGAACTTCAGCCTGGAGCGCATCGGCAAGACGGGGGCCATCTTCAACCAGGATAAGCTGATGTGGGTGAACGGCGTCTATATTCGCAATCTGGCTTCCGACGACATGGCGCGCAGAGCGATGCCCTTCCTCGAAAAGGGGCTGCCCGCGGGAGTGCGCCGTCCGCTGGAGCAGGACTTCGCGCGCCGCGTCATGCCGCTGGCGCAGGAGCGGGCAAAGCTCCTGAGCGATGTCCCATCCCTCCTGGGTTTCTTCTTTGCCGAGGACCTGGACTTTGACCCGACTCAGCTTGTCCAGAAGGGCATGACCAGCGCGTCCACCCTGACGGCGCTGGAGGCAGCCCGCCAGCGCGTCGCGTCCCTGGCGATCTTCAACGAAATCAGCATGGAGAACGAGCTACGGACACTGGCGCAGGAGTCGAGCCTCACCACCGGCCAGCTTTTCGGCGTGCTCCGCGTAGCCACCACGGGCGAGAAGGCGGCGCCGCCCCTCTTCCAGACGATGGCCGCGCTGGGCAGAGAGCGCACGCTCAAGCGCATCAGCCGGGCCATCGAGCGCCTGCGACAGCAGGGGCCGCGGGACGGCTAGTGTCCTGTCCCTGAAGTACACGTGCTAATTCATGCATGAGAAGCTATTCAAGAAAACGCCCCTGGACACTACCGTCTTTCCGGCGAAAACCGGAATCCAGCGTTCCCCGATGCTTCTCTGGATACCGGCCCCGTATCGGGTACGGGGCAAGCTTTCCGCCGGTATGACATGGGATAGGGAACGTATTTCCGAAACAGGACACCAGGCACGCCCGTGGCTCACCGGCTCGCCAGGGCTGCTCGAAGCGCCTGACGGGCCTGCTCCATCTCCCGACGGGTGCTGCGCGCATCCTCTGGCTGGCATGAGCTGAGCATGGCCAGCGCCGCCAGCGCCTGCCAGAGCGCCTCCGCCTCCCGCCACGCCTGCCCGTGCTTCTCCATCACGTCCGTGTTCTGGAACGCCCACTCCGCGGCCTGGGCGTTGGAGAGCTTGCCGCTCAGCCATTCGTCCATGACCTTCAGGACTTGCGTCGCAAAGGTCGGGCCATCAGGACCGCCCGTTCTCCGACTTGTCACTTGCCGCCCTCCTGCCCGTGAGGGCGGAGTTCCGAGAACTCCGCCCGTCTCCCTGCGACTGCATGGTACTACGCCCCGCCGTGCGGGGCCATGTTTGACGCATCGCCCGTGAGTCCCATAGACTGGAACAGGCATCATCTTGTTATTAGATGCACGACTTATCCAACATGTAACGGGAGGGCGAATCCGGTATGCCTAAGACAGTGCACATCGCCAGGGTGGATGAACTCCAGCCCGGCCAAATGAAAGCCGTGGACGTGGACGACAAGCATATCGCAGTGGCGAACCTGGGTGGCTCCTACTTTGCCTTCGACGCCATTTGCACCCACGCGGGCGCCGCGCTCGATGAGGGCGAGATTGACGGGGAGACCGTCGTGTGCCCCATGCACGGCGGCCAGTTCAACATCAAGACCGGCGGGGTGGAGTCGCCGCCGCCCAAGAAGGCCATCGCCGTCTATCAGGTGAAGGTGGTCGGGGAGGACATACATGTAGAGGTCCCGTAGCGCCGCTGGCCCTGAAATACCCGTACAAAGTTGTCATTGCGAGGAGTCCCGACTTGTCGGGACGACGAAGTCCCGATTCCATCGGGAGAAGAGGGGTTGACCCCGCCGCCAGATTGCCACGCCGTGCGCGCGCGCTGCGGCGGCCCTCCGGAGCTTGTGGTTAGGAGGAATTCGAACCATCGGGCCTCGCAATGACATTTACAACTACAACGGCTTCGGAGACATCGCACTAGCGTGGTGTCCCCATGAGCGCTATACAGGCACCCATTACCATATTGTCATTCCCGCTTTCGCGGGAATCCAGCCCGGGAAGCCTGGATTCCGGATCAAGTCCGGAATGACGGACACTGTAAAGCTGTTGCTGAGACATCACACTAGCGCATCCGGTCCGCGCTAGCGAAGGTGGCGCTCGAAGAAGGCGGCCACGCGCGACAGGTACTCGTCCCCCGCGGTCTGGTACGACGTGTTGTGCGTCGCGCCCGGGATGATCCACATCTCGGATGCGGGATTGCGCGACGCCGCGACGTTGCGCCGCGCGTGGCTGACAGGCACCAGGTCGTCCGCCTGTCCGTGGATGACAAACACAGGCGCGCGTATCTCCATCATCGCCCTCTCCGGGGACACTGAGTCAATGTCCATGCCCTGAAGGACACGCGCCGCCAGCACCGTCGGCGGTATGAACAGCGCTGGCAGGCCGCTCTCCCTGGGGAACTCCCTGTCCACCATGTCGCGCGCGCTGGCGAAGGCGCTGTCAGCCACCACGGCCCCGAAAGGCGGGGCGCGCGACGCCGCCAGGATAGCCGCGGCGCCGCCCATCGAGAAGCCCAGCACGCCGATGGCGCCCGCCGCGAACCCTCGGCCACGCGCATACGCGATGGCCCCGCGCACGTCGCGCTCCTCGTACTGGCCCAGGGAGAAGCGGTCGCCGCCGGACTCGCCGTGGCCGCGCAGGTCGAACATGAGCACGCTGAAGCCACGCCGGGAGAGCGCCTGCGCCACGGGCAGTTCCGCGCTCTCCGGCTTCTTGGCCCGATTGCCATCCTTCCCGTGGACGATGATGACGACGCGCTTGCCGCCTTCCGCCGGGATGAACCACCCCCTGAGCGGCACCACGTCATCCGCGCTCGGAAAAGACACATCGCTGTACGACGGGCCGAGGGTAGCGGGCGTGGCGACGAGCGGGAAGCGCTTGGCGCGGCT
>JAUSIH010000059.1 GCA_030648205.1 Dehalococcoidia bacterium
CGATGAAGCTGACGCTCGTCCTGGTGGCGGGCAGCGTACTGGTGTGGATAGGCCTGATCGCCATCTACGCGCAGGCGAACATCGGTAGCTTCGACCTGCTGGCCCTGGCGAAGACGGGCTTCAGCATGGAATTCCAGCGCATCTTCTTCCCCTTTCTGATGGTAGGCTTCGGCGTGCTGGCGGGCCTGTGGCCGTTCCACACGTGGTCGCCGGACGGGCACGTGGCCGCGCCAACAGCGGTGAGCATGCTCCACGCGGGCGTATTGATGAAGCTGGGCGCATACGGCATTCTGCGCGTGGGCATGACCCTCTTTCCGGAGGGCGCGCACGCCTGGATGCCCGTGCTCATCGTGCTGGGCACGGTGAATGTAGTGTACGGGGCCGTGTCCGCCCTGGCGCAGCGCGACCTGAAGTATGTCATAGGCTACTCCAGCGTGAGCCACATGGGCTACGTTCTGATGGGCCTGGCGACGTTGAACCCCGCGGGCGTGAACGGCGCTGTGCTCCAGATGTTCTCGCACGGCATCATGACCGCTCTCTTCTTCGCTGTCGTCGGCTCGATTTACGACCAGGCGCACGTGCGCGACATTGGAGTCTTCGAGGGCCTGGCCAAGCGCGTCGGCCTGACGGCGGCGATCTTCACGGTGGCCGCGCTGGCCTCCCTGGGCCTGCCGGGGCTGTCCGGATTCGTGGCCGAGTTCCTCGTCTTCGTGGGGACGTTCCAGACGTACCCTTTGCTGGGCGTTCTGGGCGTCATCGGCGCGGCCATCACCGCGACCTACATTCTGCGTCTTCTTGCAAAGGTGTTCTTCGGGCCGCTGGACCCCCGATGGGAGAAGCTGCGCAACGTGACGAAGCTGGAGACGGCGGCCATGAGCATCCTGGTATTCTTCCTGGTCTATGTGGGCGTCAACCCCGGCCCGTTCCTGCGCGTCATTGACGCGGGCGTGACGCCGCTGCTGGTCCGGATGGGAGGGCTGCTGTGAGCGCAGACTGGGCTCTTCTGACGCCGGAGATCATTCTGGTGGGCGCGGCCCTGGCCGTGTGGAGCCTGGACCTGGTGCTGCCCGACCAGCGGAAGGGACTGCTGTCCTACCTGGCGGCGCTGGCGCTGCTGGCCGTGGCGGTGGCGGCCGCGACCCAGGCCGGCCTGAGCGCGCATCTCTTCGGCGGGCTGCTCCGCATTGACAGCTACTCCGTCCTGTTCCGCGTCCTGTTCCCCGTGATCGGTATCGTCGTGTGCCTGGCGTCCACCGACTACGTGCGGCGGCGCCTGACGCATCCGGGCGAGTACTACGGTATCATCATGACCTCCGTGCTGGCGATGATGGCCATGTCCGCGGCGGGCGAGCTGCTGACGGCCTACATCTCGCTGGAGCTGATGAGCTTCACTTTCTATGTGCTGGCCTCGTACGCCCGCCACGACCTGAAGTCCAACGAGGCGGGCGTCAAGTACGTGCTGCTTGGCGCGCTCTCCTCGGCGGTGCTCCTCTACGGCATCAGCCTCCTGTACGGCGCGACCGGCACGACCACGTTCCCCGGCCTCGCCGACGCCGTGCGGCAGGGCAGCGCGCTGCCGACAGTGTTTGGCCTGGGGCTTGCGCTTGTCCTGGCCGGGTTCGGGTTCAAGGTGGCGGCGGTGCCGTTCCACATGTGGTCGCCGGACGTCTATGAGGGCGCGCCCGCGCCCGTCACGGCGTTCCTGTCGGTGGCCTCCAAGACGGCGGCCTTCGTCCTTCTGCTGCGGCTGGTGACGGTGGGGTTCATGCCCGCGGCGGCCGAATGGCGGCCCCTGCTTGCGGCGCTGGCCGTGGTGAGCATGGTGGTGGGGAACCTGGTAGCCCTGGCGCAGAACAACATCAAGCGGCTGATAGCCTACTCCAGCATAGGGCACGCGGGCTACCTGCTGCTGGGGTTCGCGGCGCTGGCGCCCGGCGCGACGCTGGTGTCCAACGGCATCCTGTTCCACCTGGTGGGCTACGCGGCGAGCAACCTGGCCGCGTTCCTGGTCGTGATCGCGGTGGCGGCCGCGACGGGCAAGGAGGAGCTGGCCGACTACGACGGGCTGGCGGAGCGCGCTCCGCTGATGGCGTTGACGCTGGCCGTGGCCTTCTTCTCGTCGGCGGGTCTGCCCTTCTTCGTCGGGTTCACCACAAAGTTCTATCTGTTCACGGCGGTGGTCCAGTCAGCGCCGGCGCTCATTTGGCTGGTGGGCCTGGCGATGGTGATGAGCCTGGTCTCCCTCTACTACTATCTGGTAGTCATCAAGCGCATGTACATCCACGCAGTTGAGGGACGAGAGCGCGTGGGTGCGCCCGTGGCGCTGTCGGGCCTGCTGGTCCTGCTGGTGGTGGTCATCGTTGCCCTGGGCATCTATCCCGAGCCGCTGCTCAACCTCATTCAGAGCGCCTCCCGCGCGTTGTTCGCATAAGCCCCCGCGACTTTTCCCGGCAACCGCGCCATCCTTCCCATGCCTGACGCGTTATTCTCTCGAAGCCCGCGACCGCCCTTTCCCCTTTGCGCGGCATGGGGTACAATCCTCGCGACACAATGAATTCTTCCTCTTCCACAGGCCCTTCCGGCCTTTCGCGTCTGCCTGCCTTTGCCGCTCTGCAGAGTCGCGGGTTCCGCCTTCTGTGGACGGGCAGCCTGCTTTCGCAAACGGCGCGCTGGTGCGAGGTGGCGGTCCTTGGGTGGCTGGTGCTGGAGCTGACCAACTCCCCTTTTCAGGTTGCGATGGTCGGCTTTTTCCGCTGGGCGCCGCTCGCGCTTCTGGGCGTTTTCAGCGGCATTCTGGCCGAGCGGTTCGACCGCCGGCGCATTCTGGTGATCGGCTCTGCCCTCAGCGTACTGGCCAGCGCGACGCTCACCGTGCTGGCCCTTACCGGCCTGGTGCAACCGTGGCACGTCTTCGCCCTGGCGTTTGCCCTGGGCACCTACTGGGCGCTTGATTTCCCCGCCCGGCGCGCGCTGGGCCGCGACTTTCTGGAGCCGGAGCGCGTCGTCAGCGCCATGTCGGTGGAGACGCTGGCGTTCACTGTCAGCCGTATCGGGGGCCCGATCATTGGCGGCGGGCTCATCTCTCTGATCGGCGTAGGCGGGGCGTACGTTGCCATCACGGCGTTCTACGCAGCCCAGTTGCCTGTGTTGCTGAGATTGCCCCGGCCCGTGCGCCGGACCGCCTTCTCCCACGGCCCCATCCTCGGCGACCTGATGGAAGGGGTGCGCTACGCGCGGCGTAACCAGATTGTCCTGGGGGTGCTGGTTGGCTCCCTCCTGACGAATCTGCTGGTCTTCCCCGTCCAGCAGCTTTTTCCCGTTTTCGCCCGCGACGTGCTGGGCGTTGGGCCGGTCCTGTTGGGTCTTCTCCTGTCCGCCATGGGCATCGGCTCGCTCATAGGCTCCGCGACCATGGCCTCCGTCGCCAGGGTCCCGCGGCCCGGCGCGGTGTTCGCCGCCGGTTGCGTGGCCGTTCTGGTTGCCGTCATTCTGTTCAGCTTCTCGCACTGGTACGCCGTCTCCTTCGCGCTGCTTGTGCTGGCGGGTGTGGGCCAGGCCGCTTTCAGCTCCCTGCAGAGCGCCCTGATTCTCCTGGGCACGTCCGAGGAGATGCGGGGCCGTGTCCTGGGGCTTCTAGTGCTGGCCATCGGCATGCAGTTCCTCGGCTTCCTGATCATAGGAGGCCTGGCCGCGTGGATAGGGACGCCCCTCGCCGTGGCGGCCAGCGCGGGACTCGGCCTTCTGCTGATGATGGTCCTGATAGTGGGCAACAAGACCATGCGGACATAAGGGGCCGGGCATCTGCTATCATGGCGACCATCGAGCTATCGCGTAAGTGACCACATCATGTGAAGGAGGGCGGACATGGACATGGGCCTGAAGGGGAAAGCGGCGCTGATAACGGGTGGGAGCGACGGCATCGGCTTTGCGGCGGCGAAGATGCTGGCCGCCGAAGGCGTGCGCGTGGCCATCTGCGCTCGCCGCGAGGAGCATCTGCGTGGGGCCGCGGAGACGGTACGCCGCGCCACCGGCGGCGAGGTGCTCGCGGTTGCCGCTGACATCGGCAAGGCGGAGGACGCGGCGCGCTTCGTGAGCGAGGCGGCGAAGGCGTTCGGGCGCATTGACATCCTGGTCAACAACGCGGGGTCGTCCTCCACGCACCCGTTCGAGCAGGTGCCGGACGAGGAGTGGCAGCGCGATATTGACTTGAAGCTGATGGGCGCCGTCCGATGCAGCCGCGCCGTGCTGCCCTACATGCGCAAGGTGGGCGGAGGGCGCATCGTGAACGTGACGGCGGGGGCGGGCAAGACGCCGGGCGCGGCCTCCGTTCCCACCTCGGTGAGCCGCGCCGCGGGGCTGGCGCTGACCAAGGCCATGTCCCGCGATCTGGGGAAGGACAACATCCTGGTCAACTCGGTGGTCATCGGCGTCGTGCACAGCGCGCAGTGGGAGCGCCGCCACGCGCAGATTCAGAAGGGCAACCCGTCCTACACGCTGGAGCAGTTCTACGCGGACACCGTGAAGGCGCGCGGCGTGCCGCTTGGGCGTGAGGGCACGGCGGAGGAGGCGGCGAGCGTCATTCTGTTCCTGGCCTCGAACATGGCGAGCTTCGTCACCGGCGTCGCCATCAACATTGACGGCGGGCAGTGCGCGGTGCTATAGAGGGCGTGCGCCAGACGCCGCGCTGTGGTGGGAGTCCTGTGAGTTGTATAACTGGGGATCGGGTCAGGACGGACACCCCAAAAGGGAATCGTTATGGAGACGCTGTTTCGACACATTGTTTTGTATGGGGTGTCGGGATACGCCTTTTGGAGCGCTACAGCCTGAGTGGCTCGTCGAGCGCGGCCGCCATGCGACGCCCCAGCAAATACGCCTCAAGCTCTTGGGTTGCGTTGGGCTAGTTGCATGAATACAATCAAGCCAGTGTCCAAGCAATCGGGGACGGTACAGCCAGTCGTGGAGGCTCTGACATGGACGTTTCCAAACTAGAAGACGTCGTAGAATTCATCAATTCCGGTGAGTGTCTGGCTTTTGTTGGCTCGGGTCCATCCTGCGAGCTTGGATTGCCCGATTGGACGAAACTCGCTCACAACATATTCGCAAAAGCGAAAGCACGAGGCCCAGGGAATTTGCCAAGGATCAAAGACGCCTTGGACAAAGGCGACTACCCTACGATGTTTGAGCTCATCGAAAACTCTTGTAACCCCGCCTTCCTCATCGCCGAATGTAAAAAGGAGATCGCAGACCCTGGCGGTCTTGGGCGACTTTATGGTTTTCTAGCACGTTTTCCTTTCAAAGGTTATCTGACTACTAATTATGACGACCTGCTTGCCCGGCATTTGCGTGAAACTCAGCATCCCCCAATCACCCTCTGCAATTCTGAAGAGGATTTAGGAGCCGTAGATTTTGACCAGTCCTTGACAGTTGTGAAGGTCCACGGGGATTTCAGCGCCTGGGGCAATATTATCCTCACCCGTAGTCAGTTTCACGCTGCCCAACTCCTTCCTCGGTGGTCATATTACAGGACTTTCCTAGACCGATACTTGGGCAGCAGGCGAGTGGTGCTGTTTGGGTATTCGCTGAAGGATCCGGACATAGAATGGATTCTCAAAAACGCATCTGCTTTGCTCCGACGGAAGCTGCCAATATACGCATTCTTCGCTGATGCTACTTTGGCCGACATCGAACGATTCAGTAAGGAATGTAACGTCGAAGTAATATCCTACGAGAACAAAGACGGCAGGCACTTCGAGCTTCTGCATGCGCTCGAGACTATGAGCACATATGTAGCGTGTCGAGGGGAACGGGCACGTCAGCGTGTGCCCGTGGACGACTTGAAAAGGGCTCAGGCTCTGTTCATGTGGCATCGAATAAGCCGGTCCGAGGACGATACGCACAGAGTATCCGCTTTGAAATCGGTAATTCTTAATCATACCGTGTCTCTTGCAAGCGCAGGAAAATGGCTTAGCGCAGCCTCCCTTGAACAGAACGTCCAGAGGATGGTAGGCATTTCGCAGCCGTATTCTCAAGTCGTGTTCAAGGACGCGATAGAGGAACTTCAGCGTAGTGGCTACGTCGATATCCGTGGAGCCGAATTACGCCTCACCGCCTTGGGGACGCGACTTCTGCAAACCTCAAGCAGGCAGTTCTCTCTTATTCAGAGTCAGTTTCTGGAAACGCTCCACCTTCGCATAAGTAGCGTTACGCCCGGCGTTTCAAGGAATGACGTAGCGGAGTTAGAGCAGGCTGCTCTCAATTGTCTTCTCGATATCTTCTCCCAACGGGGTGTTGAGCTAGCAAACGCAGTGCTCGGTGTCGCCCAAGTGCGCCGTTCTGCACATCTATTAAAGTTGATAGCACTGCGCGCAAATGACTTGACGAACCAATCTCTCAGGCTACCGTTCATAGAACACATGACGAGGATGCTGACCCAACCTTCTGACACCGAAGAAGCCTTCCTTTCGTATCTATCCAGAGCATTTTTCTGTCTCAACGCCCTGCAAATGGACCCTGACGGCTCTCGCTTTCAACGGGAGTTTCTTTCTGGTCGCGCTCTACTTCTTGACTCCAATATTCTGATACCCTTTCTTGCTAAGAACGAAAGCAGACATGCTTTTACGCGAGCCACGATTGAGGCGGCTCGACTGAACGGCATTCGCCTTTTTGCGGTTCACCCTTTCGTAAAGGAGGCCGTGGAACATGCCTCGTGGGCGAAGAGGGAGATTGTGGACAAGTTCGGCGCGCAGTCTCCTGAGGTTCTCGATGCTGCACAGGGCAGAGGAGTCTACCGCCGCAACGCCTTTCTCGAAGGATTCATCGAGACGGGCGCGACCGGCGGAACAACGAGTTTCGCTGAGTATTTGAAGCAGTGTTTCGGCGGAGGTTTCACGGAGCCAGACGCCACCCGGCATCTGAGCAGCACATACGGTGTGACGATTATCACATCGGCAGAAGCGCTGCCGAAACTAGATGGCACTCAGCTCCTAATACGGGAGAACGAATTTGAGGAGACGATTCGCCAACTTGACACAGAACTTACGTGGACAGACAGGGACAAGGACCCCGTCCGGGTGGGAGGTGAGGCAGAGGTGTTTGCCATAATTTGGCAAAGCCGACAAGACGCGAACTACAAGTTTCAAGACGTGTCAACGAATTGGGCTTTCCTCTCGTCCGGGGGCTTTTTAAACCGCCTGAACCGGGCGATGGCCCAACCAATACCGGGCAATATTGTTTGGTGATTAGGTAAGGTTTGGCACAAAATCGCAGAGGTACTGAACTAACCGAGGGAAGATGTCCTCCTGGCGATGATTGTAGCGGAACTCCAGTTCCTTGAGGTACAAAGGGAAGCG
>JAUSIH010000060.1 GCA_030648205.1 Dehalococcoidia bacterium
CGCAATGACATTGACGGCGAATTTCGGGAACACCACACTGGCGCTTTCGCGTTCCCGCCACAACGCGCCCGGTGGCGCGCCAATGGGAAATGTGACAAACTGGTGACAAGCGCTCAGGAGCATAGCCGCATGGCTGCTGACGACCTTTTCGAGGCCGCTGTCCAGATACTGCAAGACGACCCCCGCGTCTGCTCAGCCTTATGCAAGAAGCGCGGGACTTCGTCGCCTCCGGCCTCTGAGCCGGCAAGCGGAGCAGATACAATCCTCGCACAAGAGAGTGTCCAGAGGGACGCATACCTCTGGCGGGGGTCTGGGGGAGTCCCCCAGCTTCTCTACTAACTAACTCCCCCTTCCTGACAGAGCCTGTCCTGAGCTTGCCGAAGGAAAGGGGGGGCAGGGGGATGGTCGTACACGTCCTGATACCATTCTAAGGAGGTGATACATGCCCGCAGGAAAGAACAGCAAGACCCGCATCGGCATCAACGGCTTCGGGCGCATAGGACGGCAGGTGCTCCGCGCCATTCACGAGCGCCATCCGGACATTCTGGAAGTCGTCGCCGTCAACGACCTCACGGACGCGAAGACCAACGCCCACCTGTTCAAGTACGACACGAACTACGGCATCTATCCCGGCACGGTGGAGCCGCGCGACAGCGGGCTTACCATTGACGGGTGCGCCGTCCAGGTCTTCGCGCAGCGCGAGCCGGGCCAGATCCCGTGGCGCGACGCGGGCGTGGAGCTTGTCGTCGAGTCCACGGGCCGCTTCACCGACGCCGCGAAGGCCGCCGCGCACCGTCAGGGGGGCGCGAAGAAGGTCATCATCTCCGCGCCGGGCAAGGGCGAAGACATCACCATCGTCCTGGGCGTGAACGACATGCTGTACGACCCGGCCAAACACAACGTCATCTCCAACGCCTCCTGCACCACGAACTGCATCGCGCCCGTCGCCAAGGTGCTGCACGACGCCTTCGGCATCGAGCGCGGGCTGATGTCCACCATCCACGCCTACACCAACGACCAGAAGATACTCGACCAGGTACACGAGGACCTGCGCCGCGCACGCGCCGCCGCCATGAGCATCATCCCCACGACCACGGGCGCGGCCAGGGCGGTGGGCCTCGTGCTGCCGGAGCTTAAGGGCAAAATCCACGGCCTGGCCTTCCGCGTGCCGACGGCCACCGTGTCGGTGGTGGACTTCGTCGCCACGCTCAAGCGGCCCGTGAAGCCGGAAGAGGTCAACGCCGCCTACAAGCGCGCCGCTGAGACCAATCTGAAGGGCATCCTCCAGTACACGGAGGAAGAGCTGGTCAGCGTGGACTTCAAGGGCAATCCCCACAGCGCCATCCTGGACGCCCAGTTGACGATGGTGATGGAGGGGAACATGGTCAAGGTGGTGGCGTGGTACGACAACGAGTGGGGTTATAGCTGCCGCGTTGCCGACCTTGCGGCCAAGCTGGCGAAGATAGGGATGTAGGATAGGGTTTGGAGTTTAGGGACTGGAGGTTGGAGGCGCGGACATGAAGCGGCGACGTTTCCAGGTCATGCTGGAGTGGGATGCCGGCGATAAGGTGTGGGTGTCCTATGTGCCCGCGCTGAACTCTCTCTCGACGTTCGGGGAGACGCGGGCGAAAGCGCTGAGGAATACGAGAGAAGCAATCAAGGGCTATCTGGAAGCCGCGGAGAAAGAGGGGCTGCCGTTCTAGAGAAAGACAGCACGACGGAAGTGGTCACGGTTGAACTTCCGCCTTCATATTTCGCGTGCGGGGTGACGCAAGGCCGTTGACCAGATGTCATTTGACATGTAGAATACCTTAGCCTTCTTGTCGTCGTTGGAGGTTAGGTGGAGACATGGAAATTGTCAAGGCTGTTACACGCCTGGAACTGACAGAGGCCTTTCGCCCGTTCCTCGACTTGCGTGACTTGGCGCGTGTTGCAGGGGACAACCCAAAAGCCGAGTTGCAGGGGCCCCCTTTTGAATTCACGCAACCGCAAAAGAAGCAACGTGTGTTGTTGCATATGCGCGCCTTAGTCTTAGAGCATGAGGGCTTATCTTCGATAGAAGAGGGTGCAAAGAAAGCCGTGGAATTGCTAGCAAAGGTTCAGGCCGTCTCTCCCGTGCCGAAGGTTAACCGGCTGAGGTTTGACGTGTTGTTGATTGAACCATATCCCTTGCCATTCCACGAGCTAGTGCTGTTGATGAAGAAGCAGTATTTGAAAGACAGTGCCCTTGTGGATGCTTCCACAGATGTTGGCTTTTCTTTTGATCAGCAAGAAGGCACGGTAGTAAAACACTTCCAAATAGGTCCGATGGCACCAGTCCAACTACGCACAACGTATTTGACTTGGGGGCCTGAGAAGTTGCCTGATTGCTTTGTGTTCTTGAGTTTGGGTTATGAGCGAAATGAAGAGTTTGCATTCGAGACAAAAACCGTTGAGTCATTCTTGCAGACGGCAACAAAATGGCAGACGGGTCAAGCCGAGGCGATATTGGAAACCCTTCGACTGAAGAGGAGTTAAAAATGTCTACGGGTGCTAGTTCGCTGACAATACTTCCATCAAAAGTGGAGCGCGTTATGGTTGAATCAGCACAACCAGAAATACGAGTTGAAACGGGAGGCTCTAGCTATGTTAATCAGCAGGTGGGAGTGATCCTTCGCGAGACAATTCACCAAACAAGAGAAAGGGCTGGTGCCTCCAAAGTTAGGTACGCTTCGCTTGCAGAGGCACCTCGTACCGATATATCTGAGGAACGCAACCGCAGCATAACGGTTGCACCAGGGATTGCTCTGTCTGCTGAAGAGTATAAGCAGCGCTACGAGGGAATTGACCTTGAGCGTTTTAAGGCCCGAATGTCTCCGGACCTATTTCGCATTTTCGTGCGCTATATGGGAGCAATCCCTGGCCAAAATAAACTTGACGTGAATGAAATAGCATCGATTCCTGAGTAATATGCCGCGTATCGAATGGCAGCCTGGTATGAATATAGCCTCTCCTGTTTATTTGGATACAAATATCCTTGTGGGATATATCGTTAGGAGTCATCCTGTATACCGGAAAAGTGCACTCTTTGTTGGAGAGCTCTTGGCTTCCCGGTGTAGCGTGCAAGTGTCCCTGTTGTCCTTTCAAGAATCTTTTTGGGCTATGGCAAAGTTTTCGTATTGTGTCCAAGCTAACCAAGGGTCAGATGCACACTTTAGCCAGAGCGTATACAACAAGTGGCGCACTAGGATATTTGAGAATCATGGAATCTGGTTTGACGCCATAGTCTCCTTGCTTGAAGATTGGTCAAGAGCAGGGGTCTCTATACGCGTGATTCCTAACACTGAGGCGCAACTTAAGGAGGTTGTTGCGCGAACTCCCCAGTATATGCGTGGCTTTGGTCTAACGCCAGCGGACGCGGCTCACATGGCTCTTGCGTCATCTAATGCCCGGACTTTTGCTACAGCCGATAGAGACCTTGCAGAAATAACTGCCAACTTAGGTACGCAGGGCCTCGAAGTAGTGCATCTCAAACCGTAGAGTCGATATCATTCAAAGCAGCGAACGGCGGGCACATAGCCCGCCGCTCGCTTTTCCCGCGCCTGCTACAATAGTCTCGTTATGCAGGCGCCAGACCAGCCGCGGGACATCCCGCCCGCCATCGGCCAGCCGGACCTAACGCCTCCGCCGGAGCCGCCGCGCCCGGTCGCGCGCCGCCACGTCGGTCAGGGCGTGGCGCTCGCTCTTATTCTGGCGGGCATCGCGCTCATCGCGCTGGCGCTGCGCCTGAACGGCGTCCGGTGGGACCAGGGCCACCTGTTCCACCCGGACGAGCGGTTCATTCTCATGAAGGTCGGGGACATCAGCTTCCCCTGGCCGCCCGACCTGGCGCTGCTCCTGGACGCGGAGCGCAGCCCCTGGAACCCCCACCAGTTCCCTTACGGCAGCCTTGTATTCTATTTGCTGAAGCTGGCGGCGGGCCTCGCGGGTCTTGTATTGGGCCAGTCCGGCATTGACGACATGGCCGTCGTGGGGCGCGTGGTCATAGCCCTCCTGGACACGGGCGCGGTGCTGCTCATTTACGCACTGGGCGCGCGCCTCTACGGTCGCGCCACCGGCCTGCTGGCGGCGGGCTTCGCGGCGCTGGCGGTCATCAATATCCAACTCAGCCACTTCTACACGTCCGACCCGCTGCTCACCTTCTTTCTGGTCGGCTCCATGCTCTTTCTGGCGGGCCTGGCGCGCACGGGCAGATTGCGCGACGCTGCTCTGGCTGGACTGATGCTCGGTCTGGCGCTGGCGAGCAAGGTGAGCGCCGCGCCGTTCCTGCTGGCAGCGGGCGTGGCCGCTCTGGCATCCTGCTTCGAGGGCGACAGCCTGCATGCCGCCTCCTTCCGGCGCGAGCGCGTCGGGCGGGCTGTCGGCGCGTTCGCCCTGCTCCTGGGCGTTGCCGCAGTGGCCTTCGCCGTCGCCGCGCCATACGAGATACTAGACTTCCGCACCTTCGCGGGGGACGTCACGCGCGAGGGCGAGATGGCGCGGCGCATCGCGGACTTCCCGTACACGCGCCAGTACATTAACACGACGCCTTATCTCTACCACGTCCAGCAGCTTGCGACGTGGGGCCTGGGCTGGCCGCTGGGGCTGGTGGCGTGGGGCGGGCTGGCCGTGGCCTTCCTGATGGCCGTCATTCGGCGACGCAAGGCGGATGTGCTTCTGCTCACGTGGGTCGTGCCCTACTTCGTGGTCGTTGGCGCGTTCGACGTGAAGTTCCTGCGCTATATGCTGCCGATTACGCCGTTTCTGCTGCTATTCGGAGCGCGGGCGCTGGTGGGCCTCCACCGGGCCGTCCTTCGGTGGAAGGACGACGCGGCGGACACGTTCAGAGGGCGAGCGCGCCGGGTGCTGGCCGCGGCGCCGCGTGTGACCGCGGGCATTATTGTTGTCGTCCTGGCCGCAACGGCGCTCTATGCCGCCGCCTTCTCCGCCATCTACACGCGTCCGCATCCCGCTGTACTGGCCTCCCAATGGATTCAGGCGAACGTGCCCACCGGCGCCGTCGTCGCCAAGGAGCACTGGGAGGAAGGCATCCCGAATCTGGGGAGCTACCGTAACATTGAGTTGGGTCTCTACGAGCCTGACAACGCCGCCAAGCGCGATCTCATGGCGCGGCAGCTCGCCGAGGCCGACCTGGTGGTCTTTTACAGCAATCGCCTGTACGGGACCATTCCGCGCCTGCCCGACCGCTACCCCATGTCCAGCCGCTACTATCAGCTCCTGTTCAACGGCGACCTGGGTTTCGAGCTGGCGTACACCGCCGTATCGTATCCGAGTCTGGTGGGCGTGGGCCTGGTGGACGATACCTTCACGCGGCCGGGCCTGACGCCTCCCACGCCGTTGCGGGACTTCCAACCCAGCCCCGTGAGCGTCAACTTGGGCTATGCCGACGAGAGCTTCACCGCCTACGACCATCCCAAGGTCATGGTGTTCCGGAATGTCCGGCGCCTGGACGCGGGGGCCATCGCCGCCGCCCTGGGGGAGCCGTCTCCGCGCGAGTCGGGCCCGGGACCGGGGTTGGGGCTGGTGTTCACCCCCGCCGAGTGGCAGACGTACCGGGAGAACGGGACGTGGTCCGCGCTGTTCGACCGGCAAAGCCCCATGAACCGCGCGCCGGATCTGACATGGCTGCTTGCGGTGGAGCTCATGGCGCTGCTGGCCTTTCCGCTGACCTTCAAGGTCTGCGGGCGTCTGCCCGACAGGGGCTACGTGCTTGCCAAGAGCGTCGGTATCCTGCTTGTGGCCTATCTGACGTGGCTCGCGGCGAGCACGTGGGTGCTGCCGTTCGAGCGGGGGACAATCCTGCTGGCGATGGGCCTGCTGGGACTCGTCTCGGCGGGCGTCGCCTGGCGCTGGCGCGCCGAACTCCGGACGTGGCTGGCGCGGAACAGGCGCGTCGTCCTCACCGAGGAGGCCGTCTTCCTGGTGGCCTTCGCGGGCTTCTACGTCATCCGCATCCTGAACCCGGACCTGTGGCACGCCTGGCGCGGCGGCGAGAAGCCGATGGACTTCGCCTATCTGAACGCGGTTGTCCGGTCCGTGTACATGCCCCCGTACGACCCCTGGTTCGCCGGAGGCTATCTGAACTACTACTACTTCGGCCAGTTCATCACTGCCACCATCATCAAGCTGACGGGCATCATTCCCTCGGTGGCCTACAACCTGGCGGTGCCGCTCTTCTACGCCCTGACGGCCAGCGCCGCCTTCTCGATTGCATATAACCTGGCGGCGGCATTCCTGCACGGCGCCAATCTGAAGACGGCGCGCCGTCTGCCCTCTCCTATCGTCGCGGGGGTAGCGGGCGCGGTGCTCGTGGCCGCCATCGGCAACCTGGACGGCGGTATTCAGGTCGCGCAGGGAGCGTGGCGCGTGGTGACGGACAACATTCCGTTCCCGCCGTTCGACTTCTGGCGCTCCAGCCGGATGATGCCGCCCACCATCAGCATCACCGAGTTCCCGTTCTGGTCGTTCCTTTTCGCCGATCTGCATGCGCACCTGATGGGCATGCCCTTCTATCTGCTGGTCATTGGGCTGGCGCTGAACATGGCCCTGGGGTGGAAGCGCGGCGTCGGCTTCGCATCGGAGACGGCCTCGCTTCTGCTGGCGGCCCTGGCGATAGGCGCCCTGCGCGTCATTAATAGCTGGGACTACCCCACGTTCATCCTGCTGGCGGGCGCGGGCGTGGCGATAGGAGAGATAGGCGCGCGGCGAGGGCTGGACACGGGAGCGGTTGTCTGGGTGGTGCTGAAGCTGGCGGCGCTGGTTGTCCTCTCGACCCTTTTCTTCCTGCCTTTTCATGAGAAATTCAAAGTCTTTTATAACGGCGTCCTCCCGAGTGCGGAGCAGACACCCCTGCACCAGTACCTGGCCGTCCACGGTCTGTTCCTGTTCCTGGTTATCAGCTACGTTGCGTTCGAGCTGTGGCGCATGGCGAGGCCATCGGGTCCGAGGCCGGGGCGGACGCCCGTGGGCATCGGCGCGGCGCTGGCCGACCAGCGGGGCCTCGTGACGGTGCCCCCATACGGAGGGCCAACCGCGATAGGCGCGGACGCCTCGGGCGGTGTGTACTTCTGGCCTGTGTACACCGGCGTCATCGGCGCCACGGCCCTGACGCTGTACCTGCTGCGGTATGAGACCATCGCTTTCCTGTTCGTCCTCCTGGCCGCCGTCGTTGCCCTGGCGGAACTCACCCTGATGCGCCTGCGCGAGGAAGGGGCTGCGCCGCGCTTGTATGTCCTGGCGCTCGTGGCGCTGGCGCTGGGACTTGGCATCGGCGTGGATGTGGTCACGGTGCAGGGAGACATTGAGCGGATGAACACCGTGTTCAAGTTCTACCTCCAGGCATGGGTGTTGCTGGGGCTGGCCTCGGCCTTCGTGCTGTGGCGGCTCGGCGCGGGCATGGCGCTTCCCGCGCGCCCGCTGGGGCTGCCGCGCGTCGCGTGGGTGGCGTGCTTCGCTGTGCTGCTCGTCGCCAGCCTGGCGTTCCCCGTCCTGGGCACGCCCGCGCGCATCGCCGACCGCTTCGTCGCGTTGCCTCCCACGAACGATGGCATGGCGTACATGCAGTTCGCCGTGCACAGGGAGGAGGACCGCGAGATGGAGCTCCGGTGGGACTATAAGGCGATTAGCTGGCTCCAGGATAATGTGCAGGGGTCGCCGGTCATCCTGGAGGGGAATACGGACCAGTACCACTGGGGGAACCGTGTGTCCGTCTATACGGGGCTGCCCGACGTCGTAGGATGGGACTGGCATCAGCGGCAGCAGCGCGTGGCCTACGACTGGGCCGTCACCGCCCGGCGCGCCGACGTGAAGGAAATGTACTCCTTGTTGAACGAGCGGCGGACGCTGGAACTGCTCCGCAAGTACCAGGTGGAGTACGTGTACGTGGGGCCTCTGGAGCGGGTCTATTATCCGGAGGCGGGGCTTGCCAAGTTCGAGCGCATGGTGGGAACTTCACTGGATGTGGCCTTCTCCAGCCCTAAGGTAGTCATCTACAGGGTCAGAGCGGCTTCCTGACATCACGGTGGCGCTCGTGCCAGAGCGGGCTTGCCGCTGGCGTCAGCCTCTGTTAGACTCGAGTTGACTCGAGCCATAAGGAGGTGGCGCAATGAGCCCTGAACCCATCGCCATAATGCGGGATATCGTCATTATTCTGTTTGGCGTTCTTGGCATTGCTTGCGCCATCACCATAACGATCCTCGTAGTGCGGGCGTACAGGAAGGTGGCCCGTACGCTTGACGCCATCTGCCTGGCCGTGGAGGTGATGGAGGAGTCGGCCAAAGTGATCTCGCGGGCTGCGGGGTCGCTGGTGACGGGCGCGGGCATCGGGTCATTGCTGATGGGGGTTGTCACGAGTCTGTTCCGCGCAGGCGGAAACAAGTAGGCAAATCGGGCAGGAGGTATGTCATGGACGAGCACGGGCATGAACTTCGGAGCTTTATGATTGGCGCGCTGGTAGGAGCCGCCGTTGGCGCGGCGCTCGGGATCTTGCTGGCGCCGCGCTCCGGTGCGGAGACGCGGAAAATGATAGGCGCAAAGGCCACCGAGTTGAGCGGGAAGCTGCAGGACGAGGTGGAGGACCTCAAGCAGAAGGCCGCTGAAATTCGGGAACGCGTTCAGCAGATAGCGCGCCCCAAGGACTCGCCGAAACAGACCTAATTCACGCGGTCTGAGTGGGCTCCTATTCCAGACTGGCGACCGCGCACGGCGCTCATGCCGGAGCGCCGTTACGGAAGCGGGGGTAGGAGCCCAGGATCTTGAACATCCCCACGCGCTTTCGCACACCCTCCAGCGCCGCTTTGACAGGCGGGTCCAACCGGTGCCCTTCCGTGTCTATCAGGAAGACGTACTTGCCCAGCGTTTCCTTTGATGGTCGCGACTCGACCTTGTCCAGGTTGATGTTCCTCTGGGCGAATTCCCCCATGACGCCATAAAGCTGCCCCGGCTCGTCGTTGTTGAACGAGAAGCAGATGGACGTCTTGTCGTGGCCCGTAGGCGTCCGGCTGTCCTCGTGGGCGATGACCACGAAGCGTGTCATGTTCACGGGGTTGTCCTGAATGCCGCTGGCGAGGGAGACCATTCCGTAGAGATCGGCCGCCCGCTTCGGCGCGATAGCCGCGGCGGGCACGGGGCTGTTCTTGGCCTCTTCCACCGCCCTTGCGTTGCTCAGCGACGCCATGAGCTGCGCCTTTGGGAAGCAACGCTCCAGGAAGCGCCGACACTGGCCCAACGACTGCGGATGCGAATAGATGACCTGGATATCGTTCACGTTCGTTCCGGGCTTGGCCATGAGGTGGTGGTTGATGGGAAGCACCAGCTCCTTGCGAATGCGCAGCCGTGACTCGTGAATGAGCACGTCCAGCGTGTCGTTCACCGAGCCTTCCAGGCTGTTCTCGATGGCGACCACCCCTTCGTCCGCCATGCCGGTGTCCACGGCGGCTGCGACCGCCAGCACGCTGGACAGCGGCGTGAGCAGGGCCGTCGGGTCGTGCCGCAGCGTGGCCTCTTCCGTGTATGTCCCGGTCGGCCCCAGATAGGCGATGCGCCTGGCCTGAGCTGCGGTCACGGGGTGGGTTCCGGGCCGGCCTGCAATTTCTCCAGTTGCTCGTCCTTGCCCGCCACGACAAAGATGTCGTCCGCCTGGATGCGCTCCACCCGGTCCGGCATCAGGATGACGTCATTCCCTCGTTTGATGAGCAACGCGGCGATGCTCGTCTTGCTCCGCAGGCTCAGCCCTGCCTCCTCCAGCGTCATGCCGGTATAACGTTCGGGTAGCTTCAGCTTGATCACGCCGTAGTTTGCTCCGACGACGGTGTAGTCCAGGACGTTCTTGTACCCCAGGCTGTGCGCCACCTGCACGCCCATGTCCGCCTCGGGATAGACCACGTTGTCCGCTCCCAGCTTCTCAAGGGCGGCGCCGTGGAGATCGTTCTCCGCCCGGGCCAGCAGGTAGGGCACTCCCAGCCGCTTCAGCAAGATCGTGGACAGCAGGCTGCTCTGCAAGTCGCCGCCGATGGCCACGATAGCCGCGTCGAAGTTGCTGATGCCCATCTCCTTCAACGACGCCTCATCGGTGGCGTCCCCCTTGACGGGATAGGTCACCTGCCCTACCAGGGCCTGCACCGCCTTCTCGTCCTTGTCAACGGCCAGAACGTCGTGCCCAAGCTGGTACAGCGTCCGGGCCACGCTGGACCCGAAACGCCCCAGGCCAATGACCGCCACCTGTTTCTTCGCCATCGTCCGCTCGAAAGCCCTCGTCTAGCCGATTTTGATCCGTTCCTGGGCGAACCGGATGCTCTTGGCTTCCTCCCGCTGGGCAAGGGACAGGGCCAGCGTCAGCGGGCCGAGCCTGCCGACGAACATCATGCTAATGATAATCAAGCGGCCCAGTAGAGACAAGTCCGGCGTTATGCCGGTGCTGAGTCCCACCGTGCCGAAGGCCGAGAAGGCCTCGAAGAGGACCCGGATGAAAGAGTGGGACTCCGTCAACGAGAGAAGCAGAATCGTGGAGAAGACGAGTCCCAGAGACAGCACCACAACGGCCAGCGCCCGGCTCATCACGTCCTCAGGCAGCTCCCGCCCGAAGGCCTCCACGTGGCTGCGCCCACGCATGGAGGACCAGACGGACGCCAGCAGCACTCCCAGCGTGTTGGCCTTGATGCCGCCCGCCGTGGAGCCGGACGCCCCGCCCACGAACATCAGTCCGCAGGTGAAGAACAGAGTGAAGTCACGCAGCTTGCCGATGTCCACGCTGGCGAAGCCGGCGGTCCGCGGCGCCACCGACTGGAACATCGCGTTCGCCAGCTTGAGGCCGGGTGGCAGATTGCCCAGGGTGGACGGGTTGGTGAACTCGGCCAGGAGGATGACGACGGCGCCCATCACCCACAGGAGGATACTGATGGTCACCACCAGGCGGCTGTCTAGGCTCATCCTGGTCAGGTTGCGTGTCTTGACGAAGTCCGCGATAACCGTGTAGCTGATGCCGCCCAGCATGATGAGGACGGCCAGTGTTCCCATCACCAGAAGATTGCCGTTGTAGATGACGAAGCTGGTGTTGCCGGGAAGAATGTCGAAGCCTGCGTTGTTGAACGCGGAGACCGAGTGGAATAGGGCCTTCCAGACTCCCTCCACGCCGGGGAAGTCCTTCGAGAACTGGACGTAGAGGATAGCCGCGCCCACCGCCTCGATGAGGAAGGACACGTAGGCCACGCGCCGCAGCAGGCGGATAATGCCGCCGACGGCGTACTCGCCGAGCGCCTCCCGCAGCGCCAGGCGTTCTCCCAGCGTGATGCGCCGCCCCGCAAGCAGAAGCATGATGGTGGACATGCTCATGAAGCCCAGGCCGCCCGCCTGGACAAGCAATAGGACTACGACCTGGCCGAAGGGGCTCCAGTAGGTGCCCATATTGACCACCGTCAGCCCGGTTACGGTGACGGCGGAGGTGGCGATGAAAAAGGCGTCTAGGAACGGCGCGGGCCGCCCCGTGGCGGTGGAGAAGGGCAGCATCAGGAGCAGAGTGCCTACTATGATGAGCGCCGCAAAGCCGTACATCAGCAGTATCGGCCCGTGGGGCTTGGCGACGCGCTGCCTGAGCGGGCTCAGGTCAATGCGGACAGGCTGGACCCGAGGATGTCGTCTGATGTCCCTGCGAGCTGGCTTGCCCCATGGAAACAGTCGCACCAGTTCTCCTTACGTGCGCCGAGCGCGTCGGGAAGCAGGCAACGCCGGACCGCTCATCTGAGGCGGATTCTAGCCAGCATTGGCATACATGTCAAACACGCGGGCTGGCTATTTGCGTCACCCACACAGGAAAAGTATAATAGATTTCGAGTGCGAGGGTATCCCTTTATGTATACAGGAGTGAAATAGTAAATATATGGAGAAGGGGACCTGGACGGTCAAGACGGGCTTGGCCCAGATGTTGAAGGGCGGCGTCATCATGGACGTGGTGAACGCCGAGCAGGCCCGGATTGGGGAGGCGTCGGGTGCGGTGGCTGTCATGGCCCTGGAGCGCGTACCCGCGGACATCCGCGCCGCGGGCGGAGTGGCCCGCATGGCCGACCCCCGCAAAATAGAAGAGATCATGAAGGCCGTGACCATCCCCGTGATGGCCAAGTGCCGTATCGGCCACTTTGTGGAGGCGCAGGTACTGGAGTCCCTGGGCGTGGACTTTATTGACGAGTCGGAAGTCCTCACCCCGGCGGACGAGCAGAACCACATCTGGAAGCATTCATTTGGTATCCCCTACGTATGCGGCGCGCGCGACCTGGGCGAGGCCCTTCGGCGCATCGCCGAGGGCGCGGCGATGATTCGGACCAAGGGAGAAGCGGGAACGGGCAATGTGGTGGAAGCAGTGCGCCACATGCGCGCCGTCATGCAGGGCATTCGCCGCGTGCAGGGCCTCCAGGAGGACGAGCTCATGGCGGAGGCCAAGGCGATGGGCGCTCCCTTCGCGCTCGTCCAGCAAGTCCATCGCGATGGCCGCCTGCCCGTCGTCAACTTTGCGGCCGGCGGCTTGGCCACTCCCGCCGATGCGGCGCTGATGATGCAGCTTGGCGCGGAAGGGGTCTTCGTCGGCTCGGGCATCTTCAAGGCGGAGAACCCGGAGACCCGCGGCAAGGCCATCGTCCGCGCGGTCACACACTACAAGGACCCCGCCATCATCGCCGAGGCCAGCAAAGGCCTGGGCGAGCCCATGCCCGGTATGGATATCCGCACCATCAAACCCGAGGCGCTTCTAGCCTCCAGGGGCTGGTAAAGAAGGGTAAGACACGTCTTTTGCACGCTCTATGACGCGGATAGGTGTTCTCGCACTCCAGGGCGACTTCGCGGAGCACGCCGTGGCGCTCAAGAACACCGGGGCGGAGGCTGTGGAGGTCCGGCTTCCCGCCGACCTCGACAGTGTGGACGGGTTGATTGTGCCAGGTGGGGAGAGCACCACCATTACCACCCTCATGCGGGAGTACGGGGTAGACCAGAAGCTGACGGCTCTCGCCGCTCAGGGCTTCCCTGTCTTGGGTACATGCGCGGGCATGATCGTCCTGGCGGCGCGGGTTGTGGGCGCGCAGCAGCCATGCCTGGGACTGATTGACCTGGACGTGCGGCGCAACGCCTTCGGGCGCCAGGTGGACAGCTTTGAGACAGACCTGGTTGTATCCGTTTTGGGACCGGAACCCCTGCACGCCATATTCATTCGCGCCCCTGTCATCGAGCGGACCGGCCCCAAGGTACAGGTGCTGGCGCGGCTATCCAACGGGACGCCCGTGGCCGCTCAGCAGGGGTCCATCCTGGTATCCGCCTTTCACCCCGAGCTGACCGCGGACTCGCGTTTCCATCGTTATTTCATCACCCTCGCGACGCGGAGGAAGGCTGAGGGATGATCCGCTCCCTTCAACCGGCGGACCTGTGGAGCCTGGTCCAGTTTACTCGGACGCCTCGGGCCAATGAGGCGCGCCCCCGTGAGAAGCTGACCCGAAGCTGTGCCGAGACCGTGCCTCCGCACGCCGTCTTTGCCGACTGGGTTCCCGCCCGAGGGCGGCGCTATGTGTGGGTCACCTCGGCCGACCGGCAGATCCGGGCGGTGGCCTCCTTGCGACCGCGGGCCGGCAGGGATGCGTGGGAGATAGACACGCTGTTGCTGGGGGCGGACAGCGGCGGCCTGTGCGCCGAGCTGCTGGAACGTGTGGGACTGACCGCGGGCGCACAGGGCGTCCAGCGCGTATTCTTGCGTTTGGACAGCGAAAGTCCTCTCGTGCCCGAGGCTGCCCGCGCCGGATTTGTGACGTACCAGAGAGAGCGCCTGGTGCAGGCCTGCGCCCAGCCCTCCGCCGCCGCGCCTTCCGTTCCGCCTGAGATGCGTCCCCGCGCCGCGTGTGATGACTATCCGCTCTTTCGCCTGTACCAGGTGTCCGTCCCTTCCGGCGTCCAGGCCGCAGAGGGCGCCACGTTCAAGGAGTGGCAGGCCACGCGGGAGAAGGGATGGGGACAGGGCAAGCGGAGCGAGTTCGTGTACGAGGGGAACGGCCAGTTGCTTGGGTGGCTCCGCGTGACACATGCCGCCAAGTGCGGCTATCTGGACATTCTGGTGCGTCCGAATGACGAGGCCGTGGCCCGCGTTTTGGCGGACGTCGGGGGCCAGCGCCTGGCGGGCAAGGAGTGCGTCCTGAGCCTGGTCCGTGAGACGGACACGGCCGTCATACGCAGCCTGCGGACGCGCGGGTTCGAGCAAAGGGAAGAGTACGTAACCCTGGTCAAACATATGGCGGCGCGTGTGCGCGCGCCTTGCCTTATACCCGCGGGAGCATAATGGAAGAGCAAGTCCTCAGCCCTCAGCCCTCATCGTTTCAGGCCACGCCGTTTCCGCGCACGGTGACCGACGACCTGGATGCCCTTCTGGACGCCCTCCCTCCGCGTATCGCGGAGCCTCTGCGTCGCCACAAGGACCGCGCCGAACTGCTGGAGGTCGTCATGGACATGGGCCGCCTGCCGGAGGCCCGTTTCCTGAACCAGGAGATAGTCCTCAGCCCCGACGAGGTCACCGAGCAGGACATGGCCTACGTGGTGAGCCGCATCGGCATCTTCGGCGGGGACAACCGTGCGGGCATCCCGCGCACGCTGCACCGCATCTCGGCCATCCGTAATCGCAAGGGGGCCATCGTCGGCTTGACCTGTCGCGTCGGGCGCGCCGTTTTCGGCACCATCCGCATTATTGAAGACCTGATAGGCACCGGCAAGAGCATCCTGCTCATGGGCAAGCCCGGTGTGGGCAAGACGACCATGCTGCGCGAGCTTGCGCGCGTCATGTCGGAGCAGTTCCGCAAGCGCGTCGTCGTCGTGGACACGTCCAACGAGATCGGCGGCGACGGCGACATCCCCCATCCGGGCATCGGCCGGGCGCGGCGCATGCAGGTGCCGACCCCCGCGCTCCAGCACGCGGTGATGATCGAGGCGGTGGAAAATCACATGCCGCAGGCCATCATCATTGACGAAATCGGCACGGAACTGGAGGCCAGCGCGGCCCGCACCATCGCCGAGCGAGGCGTCCAGCTTGTGGCCACGGCCCACGGGAATACCTTGGAGAACCTGGCCAAGAACCCCACGCTGGCGGATCTGGTGGGCGGCATCCAGGCCGTGACGCTGGGCGACGAAGAGGCCCGGCGCCGCGGCACGCAGAAGACCATCCTGGAGAGGAAAGCCCCGCCGACCTTCGAGATTGTGGTTGAAATCCAAAACTGGAACAAGGTCGCGGTGCACCTGGACACCGCTGAGGCGGTGGACTCCACGCTCCGGGGGCGGCCCGTCCCGCCGGAGGTCCGCGACATGGACGATGCGGGCAACGTGGTCAAGGAGCGCACGCCGGTGGTGGAGTTTTCGCCGTCCGGCCGGCATCCCGCCATGGGGCCGCGGGCGTCGATGTCTGGCGCGGGGGATCATCCGCGGAACGGCGAGAAGGGCCCCACGCGCATCTACCCCTTCGGCGTCAGCAGGGGCGGTCTGGACCGGGCTATCCGGGCGATGGGCCTGCCCGCTCAGCTTGTGGACGACGCCCGCCATGCGGACGTGATTATCACCACCAAGAGCTACTACCGCCGGCGTCCGGTCGCGGTGAGGGAAGCCGAGGGTCAATCGCTGCCCATCTTCGTCCTGCGCACGAACAGCCCGCAGCAGATTGAGCAGAGCCTGCTGACCGTCTGCAACGTGGAGAAGCCGCAGCCCGGCGCGTCCAACGCGGGCGACCCCCTTACGCGGGCCATGCAGGAGGCCGAGGTGGCGGCGCGGAAGATATCCGTCGGGGACGCGGAAGCCCTGGAGCTAAGCCCGCAGACGTCCTACATCCGCAGGCTGCAGCACCAGGTAGCCGAGCGGTTCCGCGTAAGCTCTCATTCCGATGGACGCGAGCCTTTCCGGCGGGTGCGCCTGTTCCGGGGGTATCGCCACGGCTAGCTCCGGCGGCCTGTTCATCACCTTTGAAGGCGGCGAGGGGAGCGGCAAGACCACCCAGGCCCGCCTGCTGGCGCGACGCCTTCGGCGCCGCGGAGTGGACGTTCTGCTCACCCACGAGCCGGGCGGCACGCCCCTGGGCGAGCGGGCGCGACGCATCCTGAAAGGCGCCATCCCGGCCTCTCCGCTGGCGGAGCTGCTCCTCTTCGCGGCGGCCCGCGCACAGCTTGTCGCGGGCGTCCTGCGCCCCGCGCTGGAGGCGGGTACGTGGGTCGTCTGCGACCGCTATACGGACTCGACAGTCGCCTATCAGGGCTATGGGCGCGGGCTGGACATGGCGGCCATCCGCGCCGTCAACGCCCTGGCGACGGGCAGCCTGCGGCCATCGCTCACGTTCCTTCTGGATGTGCCCGTAGAGGCGGGGCTGCGCCGCAAGGGCGCCTCCGACGACCGTTTTGAAGGGGAAGGGCTGGCCTTTCATCGGCGCGTGCGCTCCGGCTACCGGGAACTGGCGCGGCGGGAGTCGGGACGCGTCGTGGTCGTTGACGGGCGGGAAGCCGCATCGGTGATCGCCCGGCGCATCTGGGCGCGCGTGGAGCCGCTGCTGGGCTAAGAGGGCCGCCCCAGTACAGCGCCTTGACAGGGGCGTGCCCGTCCTGCTACAATAGCCCGCGTTCCAACTGAATATTTGCACAGTTGCAGGGGAAGCCGGTGAGACTCCGGCACTGTCCCGCAACGGTAATTCGGCCAGTGGGTGGCCGATCAGTCCGATCGACTGTCTGTGCAAGGAGCAACAGCCTTCGAGGAAAGGCAAGGGTCTCAGGACAGACTAGTCCCGTTATCCCTCGCCGTGAAGGCGAGGGATTTTTGTTCACCTCGCCATTGAAGGCGAGGTTCTTTTGTTTATTGGACAAAAGGGGAGGAGTTTGCAATGAGACAAACACAGACTGTATGCTTGGTCTTTATTGGCCTCCTGGCCGTCTTGGCGGCAAGTTGTGCCCCCTCGCTGGCGGACACTCCAGCGACACCCACCAGGTTGTCAGCTCCCCTTCCAGCGGCCACCCCAACCCCACCTTTGGCAACTCAGCAGCCCCAGCCAGTCGTCCTCACACCTAAGAAAGGAGGCGCTTTCACCTACGGCAGCCAGCTTCGCCAGATTGACCACGACCCGCACGCGTCCGCCTCCATCCTCTTTGACTGGGACCTAGTAGCAAACGGCCTTCTGGACATGGACAACGACACTCAGGCCCCCAAGCCGGACCTGGCCGAGCGATGGGAAGTGAGCAAGGATGGGAAGGTCTACACCTTCTACCTGCGCAAGGGAGTCAAGTTCCAGAACGTTGACCCGGTGAACGGACGCGAGCTGACCGCGGACGATGTTGTGTACAGCTTCGAACGTATCCGTACTAACCACCCACGCTTCATCCGCCGAAGCCTCTTCAGCGATGTGGTCGCCATCACGGCGCCGGATCGTTACACCATCCAGTTCAGCCTGAGGGAGCCGCTCGGCCCATTCCTCGTCTACGTTGCCAGCAACTACAACAAGGTTGTTGCGAAAGAGGTCGTGGACAAGTTTGGCGACCTTCAGCCCAAAGAGTCCACCATCGGCACGGGGCCGTACATGGTCAAGACGTGGCGCGACCCCCTGTTCGCCGAGATGGTACGGAATCCTGATTACTGGGACAAAGACCGGCCAAGTCTGGACGTGGCACGGTTCCAAGTCATTGAGGATGACATTACACGAGTCGCAGCGCTGCGCACGGGCCAGATTGATGTGGCGCCTCGTGTGCCTCCCAGCGCTTACGAGTCGGTCAAAACGAGCACAAACATAGAATGGGACCGCGAGGCCTTTCCGTCAGCGATACAAATGATGTTCCGCCTGGACCGGAAGCCCTGGAACGATGTGCGCGTCCGCCGGGCGGTCCACCTAGCCATCGACCGCGATGACGTGATAAGTGGCGCACATGAAGGCGCGGCAGTGATATCAGGGCCGCTGCCACCACTCGTCGTCAGGTGGGCGGCACTCCAGCCCGACGAGTTGCGCCAGATGCCCGGTTACCGCCAACCCAAGGGTGACGACATAGCAGAGGCAAAACGACTTCTCGCCGAGGCAGGATATCCTCATGGCTTTGAGGCGACCATGCCTGTCTCCGATTACTCCCCGCTCGTGAATCTCCGCCCTCCGGAAGTGATCCAAAATCAACTACAAAAAATAGGAGTCCAACTGAACTTCAGGAAGCTGGAGCAAGCCGCATATATCGGGGCCGAACGTCGAGGTGACTTCGAAGTCATTGTCCGCTCCATAGGCAGCGGAGACATAGAGCCTGATGCTTATCTTAGTCCTGTTTACACAAAGGAAGGCTCACGCAATCCCGTGGGTCTTTACGACCCCCGACTGGAGGACTTGCTTCTGCGCGGCAGGCGTAGCCTAGACAGAGAGGAACGCAGACGTATCTATCGGGATGCACAGTTGCTCATAATAGACCAGGCTTATCGGGCATACATAGATGAACCTTTCTTCTACACAGGGAAACGGAAGTCCGTGCGGAACTATAACGGCCAGTGGACCTTCGACAACCGCCAAATCGTTGATGTCTGGTTGGACAGATAAGCCCCGCGCCTTGACAGGGGCGTGCCCGTCCTGCTACCATTCTGCCCAGTCCCACAAGCGCATAGCGCACAGACGCAGGGTAAGCCGGTGAGAGTCCGGCGCTGTCCCGCAACGGTGATTCGGCCAGACGGCCGATAAGTCCGGTCACCTGCTCGTGCGAGAACCCATCCGCCTTCGAGGAAAGGCCAGGGCCTGCGGACGCCCCGAGTCCGTTCTCCCTCGCCGTCAAGGCGAGGTTTTTGTTTTTCTGGAGGTCATCGTGCAACGGCGCGTCAGTTTGGTGGAGCGCTACGCCCTGCCCCCGCGGGCGATCGAGGAGCGCAGCTTTCAGATTATCGAGGGGCTACTGCCGCGCCTGGACTGCTCCCGCTCGGAGCGGCAGGTCATCGCGCGGATCGTCCACGCCGCGGGCGACGCGGACGTGGCGAAGGCGGTGCGCCTGCACCCGCGCGCGCTGGAAGCGGCCACGGCTGCCCTGAAGGGGGGCGCGCCCATCTACACCGACGTCCGCATGGTGGCGGTCGGCGTCAGCCCGGCCCTTCTGAAGCATTGTGGGTGCGAGATATACTGCGTCATAGCCGACCCCCAGGTGGCGGCTCGCGCCCGTGCGGAGGGCACGACGCGCGCCATCGCGGCCATGCGCCACCTTGCGCCGAAGCTCACGGACGCCGTCGTCGCCATTGGCAACGCCCCCACGGCGCTGCTGGCGCTGCTGGACCTGGTGGATGCGGGCGTCGCCCGCCCCGCGGCCATCGTGGGGATGCCCGTGGGCTTCGTCGCCGCGCCCGAGTCCAAGGCGGAGTTGATGCAGCGCGACATCCCCTACATCACGGTGGAAGGCCCCCGCGGCGGCAGCGCCATGGCGGCCGCGACACTGAACGCGCTGCTCCTGCTGGCGCGGGACGGGCCGGGCGGCTCGCCGGTCTCAATCTAGCTGGAAATCCTGGAAGGAGGAAGGTCATGGATACTCTTATTGGCGGAGTCCTTCGGAACCCCACGGCCGTGCGCACCGGCGGCCTCATAGGCGTCGTGGTGCTCGGCTTCTTCGTCCTGGCGTTCGACCAGGGGCAGGTGCTCAGCGCGGTCATGGGGAACGTAGCGTACCAGCAGAACTGGCTCCACGAGTTCTTCCATGACGTCCGGCATACGGGCGCTTTCCAGTGCCACTAGGGATTTCCAGACGCGCTCCCGAAGCGGGGCGCGGTCTATAGTCGTATGGGTTCAGCGCCTATCCAATAACTGAGCATTCACAGAGAGTGCAGAGAGGGCGGACTCCTCTCTGTCGGGGGTCTGGGGGTGTCCCCCACCTTCCTTTCTTTCCTCCCCCGCTCCCTTGCCAAGGGAGCGGGGGATACAGGGGGTGAGGGTTGTGGGATAGGCTTTTAGTCGGTCAAGAAACGGGAGTCGCATATGCTTACCGGTATGACTGCATTCAAGGCAGCGGTCCTGGCGGGGCTTATCACTGGGCTCCTCGTGGCGGTCTTCCACTCCGTGTTCACTGAGCCGGTCATTGACCGCGCCATTGCGCTGGAGGAGCAGGCGGCCGCCGCACGTGGCGGGCACGAGGAGCAGCCCGTGGTCTCCCGTGATATCCAGAAGGGCCTTGGTCTGTTCTTGGGCTGGGGCCTGTACGGCGCCCTGGCCGGGGTGGTCTTTGCCGGCGTGTTCACGCTCGCCCAGGACAAGCTGCCGGGCGACGCCCCCTGGCGCAGGGGCCTGGCCCTGGCCGGGCTGGCCTTCCTCGGCGTGGCGCTCCTCCCGTTCCTGAAGCACCCCGCTAACCCGCCTGGCGTGGGCGACGCGGACACTCACTCTTTCCGGGTCACTATCCAGCTCGTGTTCCTCGCCCTCTCCGTCGCCGGAACGGTCGGCGCCGTGGCGCTGCACCGCGCCCTTGCCGGGCGGCCCGCGACGCCCCGATGGATCGCGGGCTGGCCCGTTGCGCTGGCGGCATTCGGCGTGTACGCGGCGGCCATCTACCTGCTGGTGCCGTCCAATCCCGACGTGGTCAACGCCCCTCTGGACATGGTGACGACGTTCCGGGCGCTGTCGCTGGGGGGGCTGGCGCTCCTCTGGGCCGCCCTGGGACTCCTCTTTGGCATCTTCTCCAGCCTGCTCGCTCCACGGACGGCCCTTCCACGGAAGGGGGGCGTCCTGTCGAACCAGATGAACGCCGTGCCGTAGCGGTCGCTGCGCGCGCGGGACCGGACGAAGGGGAGGGTACACACGTGACGGTGGCCGTTGTGCTGTTGGGCCACGGGAGTCGCCGTGGCTCGCACACGGACATGGGCCTTCAGGACGTGACGCAGCGCCTGCGGCAGCGGATGGGACCTGACATCCCCGTCCGCATGGCCGGATGGGAGTTCACCCAACCCAGCCTCGCGGAGGCGGTGGGAGACCTTGTCCGGCAGGGCGCGCGGCGCGTTCTCGTCATGCCCTATTTCCTCTTCGACGGCAAGCACGTGCTGGAGGAGATACCGGAGGAGATGGAGCGGCTGCGCGCGGCGCACCCGGGCGTGGAACTGCGCGTGACGCGCACGCTGGACGTGGATGCCCGAATCGCGCAGCTCGCGGCGGAGCGCGTCCGGCGCGCCCTGGGGAACGACAGCCCCGGCCCGGATGTGGGCATCGTCGTGGTGAACCGGGGCAGCAGACGCAGGTACAATCCCGGCGACCACCTGCGTCAGCTCACCGCCATGACGGCGGAGGTCGTGGGCCACGGGGTGCGCGCCCACCACGCCCAGGCCGAGTACGAGCACCCCACCATCGAAGAGGCGGCGGAGGCGCTGGCCGCGGCGGGAGCGCGGACGCTCGTCGTCCTGCCGTACATTCTCTTCCCCGGCAAAGTGCTGTACGATAACATCCTGCCCGCCGCGCGCCGCGTCCAGGCGCGTTTCCCGGCGCTTTCCGTGCGCATGGCGGTGACCCTGGGGGTTGACGACAGGATGGTGGACGTGGCGTACGAGCGGCTGCGCGAGGCGGGCCTGCCCGCGTCCGCGCTCGCGACATAACGGCTCCGCGTCGAGCTCATTTCAGAATAGCAGCGGTCCAGCTTTACGCGGGAGGTTCAGGAGAGCGGCGCCCTCCTGACGGGGGTTGGGGGGTGTCCCCCCCGCCCTGTTTGTATAGGTGGGGTGGGGACACCCCAGCCTACAAGAACTCTCCGGACAGGCACGAGAAAGTCACCCGCGATGGTCCAGGCCAATAACAAGAACGCCCCTGAGCCTCCGGAGCGCAAGCGTGGCGGCCTGCGCCGGGGCTACACCACGGGCGCCTGCGCCACGGCGGCCGCGAAGGCTGCGGCGCTCGCCCTGCTCACCGGCGCGCCCGTCGAGTCCGTCGAGATAGCGCTGCCCATCGGCCAGAAGGCGACGTTCGCGCTGCACCGCTGCGCGCTGGACGGCGACCGCGCGGAGTGCTCCGTCATCAAGGACGCGGGCGACGACCCCGACGTCACGCACGGCGCGGAGATATGCGCGACGGTCGCGTGGGCGGACGAGCCCGGAGTGCATCTGGAGGGCGGCTCCGGCGTGGGCGTCATCACCAAGCCCGGCATCGGCCTGCCCGTCGGCGCGCCCGCCATCAACCCGGTGCCGCGCCAGATGATAACGTCGCACGTGCGGGAGGCGCTTGGCGAGCGGCTCAAGTCGCGCGGCGTCACCGTCGCCATCTCCGTGCCGAACGGCCAGGAGATGGCCAAGAAGACGCTGAACGCGCGACTGGGCATCGTCGGCGGCATCTCCATCCTGGGCACGAAAGGCATCGTCATCCCCTACTCCACGGCGGCGTACCGCGCCAGCATCTCGCAGGGCATTGACGTGGCGCTGGCGAACGGGGCCGACCACGTCGTGCTGACCACGGGCGGCAAGAGCGAGAAGTTCGCCATGAAGATACTGCCCGACCTTCGGGAGGAGGCCTTCGTCCAGATGGGCGACTTCGTCGGCTTCTCCCTGAAGGAGTGCGTCAAGAAGCGCGTCCGGCAGGTCACCATCGCGGGGATGATAGGTAAGCTGTCGAAGCAGGCCACGGGCACGATGCAGACGCACGCCGCCGGCTCCGAGGTGGACATGTCCATGCTGGCGGAGGTCGCGGCGTCCTGCGGCGCGCCGCCGAAGGTCGTCGAGGACGTGCGCGGCGGGAACACGGCGCGGCACTTCATGGAGATGATGCTGGCGAACAACCTGCCGCAGGCGTTGCAGGAGATCACCCGACGCGCCGCGCAGGCCGCGTGGGACCACGTCGGCGGCGCCATCCCCGTGGAGTGCATCATGACCGACTTCGACGAGGGCGTCGTGCTAGGCCGCGTGCGGCTGGAGAGCAAAGGGACGGCGCAGGCGAGTAGATGATCACGCTGTCATTCCAAGTCCTTCCCCCAGGCTGCCGCGGCAGGAGACCCCTCGCGGAGTCTGTCCTGAGCAAAGCCGAAGGACTCGGGGTGACATCTCAATACTCACAGTGGTGAGCATGACAAACGTACCAGACAGACCAACGGCAAGCGCACCCTGGCTCCTCGGCATCCCGGACGCCGAGTTCCACCAGCGCACGCCGCTCAAGGGCCTCATCACGAAGGCGGAGGTGCGCGTCATCGCGCTCGCCAGGATGCGTCTGCGCGAGGACAGCGTCGCGTGGGACATCGGCGCGGGGTCCGGCTCGGTGAGCATCGAGGCGGCGCTGCTCGCGCGGCGCGGCGCGGTGTACGCCATCGAGAAGAACGCGGAGGACGCGGAGAACGTTCGCAGGAACATCCAGAAGTTCGGCGTCGCTAACGTCCACTTGACGGTCGGCACGGCGCCGGACGGCCTCGACGCCTGGCCCGACCCGGACGCGGTGTTCGTGGGCGGCACGGCGGGCCGCATGGAGGCGATTGTGCAGACGGCGTGCCGTAGGCTGCGGCCCGGCGGGCGGCTCGTGGTGGACTGCGCCACGGTGGAGAACCTGGCGGAGGCGATGTCCAGCCTCAAGGCGCTGGACATGGAGATAGACGCGACGCTGGTGAATATAGCGCGGAGCAAGGACGTCATCGGGCTGACGCGCTTCGAGGCGCTCAACCCCGTGTTCATCGTCACGGCGTGGCGGAAGGTTGAGCCGCAGTGAGAAGCTGTTCGAGAAAACGCCTCTGGCCTCTTACCGTCTTTCCGGCGCACAGCTTGCCCCGTATCGGGTACAGGGCAGGAATCCAGTGTCGCCCATTCGTCATTCCGGCGTACGCCGGAATCCAGCGTTCCCCCGCGCTTCTCTGGATACCGCCTTCCGCCGGTATGACATGGAATCGGGAACGTATTTCCAAAACAGGACACCGGCATCAGGGGGAGCGTTGACACATGATACTATACATAGTATCATGTGTCTGTCGGCTTAGATAAAGGCAGAGCAGTGGCTACTCTTCGTAAACTTGTTGAGCGTTTCCTGGCAGAGCCGCCAGACGTCACCTTTATCGAAGTACAAACGTTATTGAACGCATTCGGCTATCGGGAACGGCCCACAAAAAGCAGTCACCACGTCTTCGTACAGGCTGGGCGCTCGATCATTACCGTGCCCACGGTGGGCGGCAGGCGAGTGAAGCGAACGTACGTCAGGACGATCAATGACCTCCTGGAACTGGAGGAATGGTATGAAAAAGACGAGTGAGCATAAAGACCTGGAATACTACATGGCCCTCCGCTACCCCGTCACCGTACACCAGGAACCGGACGGCGGGTTGGTCGCGGAGATCGGAGAGCTTCCCGGGTGCATTACCCAGGCGGAAACGCTGGCGGAGCTTCTGCCGATGATTGAGGACGCGCGACGGGGGTGGATTGAGGCGGCTATTAACGAGGGGCAGGACATTCCGCTTCCGCGAGATATGGCGGGATTCAGCGGGCGCTTCGTCGTGCGGATGCCGCGGCGGCTTCATCGGGAGCTAGCGGAGGCTGCGGCGCGAGAGGGCGTGAGCCTCAATCAGCATATCGTCGCTCTGCTCTCGGAAAGGCACGCGTCACAACAGGTGCTGGCGCGGCTGGACAAGGCATTGGCCTATGTGCAATCCCCACCCAGCTTGCGCTACAAGATAGCCGAGGACCCCCTGCCCCTCGCAAAACAGACGTCGAGGAGGGCTGCATCATGACGCAGCCCAACGAAGGCCACATCGGACGGCTGTACGGCGTCGGCGTAGGGCCCGGCGACCCGGAGCTGCTGACGCTGCGCGCGCACCGGCTGCTCACGCAGTCGCCGGTGGTCTGCGTGCCCAAGCGCGGCCTCTCGGAGGACGGCTACTCGTGGGGCATCGTCAAGGGCTTCCTCGACGAGGCGAAGCAGGAGGTGCTGCCCCTGGAGTTCCCCATGACCAAGGACTTCGCGCTGCTCCGGGGCTACTGGGAGCGCGCCGTGGAGGCTATCTGGCAGCGATTGGCGCAGGGCAAGGACTGCGTCTTCATCACCGAGGGCGACCCGATGGTGTACAGCACCTTCGTCTACATCTACCGGACGATGCGCGAGAAGCACCCGGAGGTGGACATAGACATCGTCCCCGGCGTCAGCTCCATCACCGCGTCGGCGGCGCGCATCGGCGTGTCGCTGGCCGACGGCGACGACCGCATCGCCATCCTGCCCGCCGTGTACGAGGACGAGACGCTGCGCGACGCCTTCCAGAAGTTCGATACGGTCGTGCTGGTGAAGGTGAACCGGATGATTGACCGGCTGGTGGAGATTCTGGAGCCTCTGGGGCTGGTGGACAAGGCCGTCTTCATCAGCAAGGGCACCTCCGGCGAGGAGGAGATCGTGCGGGACATCCGCACGCTGCGCGGCAAGAAGCTGGAGTATATGTCTCTGGTGATTGTGCGGAAAGGCGGCAGCCATGAGCGATAACCCCGCGACGCTGGTGTACTTCATCGGCGGCGGGCCGGGCGACCCGGAGCTGCTCACGCTGAAGGCCGTGCGCGTGCTGGAGCGCGCGGACGTGGTCATCTACACCGACTCGCTGACCGACCCGCGCATCACCCAGTTCTGCAAGCCCGGTGTGGAGGTCCACGGCAGCGCGGGCATGGCGCTGGAGGAGATTGTTGGCATCATCCTGAAGGCCGTCGGCCAGGGTAAGACGGTGGCCCGCGTCCACAGCGGCGACCCCTCCATCTTCGGCGCGGTGCTGGAGCAGGTCGCCGCGCTGGACAAGGCGGGAGTGCGCAGCGAGGTCATTCCGGGCGTCAGCTCTGTCTTCGCCGCGGCGGTGGCCCTGGGCGTGGAGCTGACGGTGCCGGAGGTGTCGCAGACGGTCATCCTGACGCGCGCCGAGGGCCGGACGCCCATGCCGGACGGCGAGAAGCTGCCTGACTTGGCCCGCCACCAGGCGACGCTGGTGCTGTACCTCAGTTCGGCGCTAATCACCAAGGTAGTGGACGAACTGCTGCAGGGCGGATACCCGCCGGAGACACCCGCCGCGCTGGTGTACCGGGCGAGCTGGCCCGACCAGAAGATCGTGCGGGCGCCCCTGAAAGACCTGGCGGCCCGCGTGCGCGCGGAGAAGATCACGGCGCACGGCATCATCATCGTCGGCAGGGTGCTGGACCCGGCGCTGCGGGAGAGCGCGCCGAAGTCGAAGCTGTACGACGCCTCGTTCACGCACAGCTTCCGCGTGGCGAAGGGCCGTCGCGGCGCCGGCCCGACCAGGAAGGCGCTGGCCCGCAAGGGCAAGTGACGCCCGACGGGAGAGTGTCCGGATTTCCGCCATCTGCAAGCCCTTTTCGAATGCCACGGCAGGCGTTCCGGAGTGCGGCATGTCCTCATGACGGAAGGGAAATGAGGAGCCAGGGTGATGGTTAATCAAATAAAGCGCTTGAAAGTCCGGTTACAGAGGGCAAAAGACCGTCTGCTAAAAATTCCCGTAGTGCAGCTGATATCCCGCACCGCAGAGGGAGCAGACAATCACGATGCCACACAAAGAGCTGCCGGTGTAGCCTATTATGCAATTTTCTCCATATTCCCTCTACTGCTGGGACTCATTGCCATATTTGGCTTTTTCTTGCGTTCAGCAAACCTGCAAGACGAACTGCTAAAATTTGTCGGCAATAGTCTCCCCGGTGCTACCGATATCTTGAGGCAAAATATTGAGAGTATTGTAAAACTACGGGGTGCCGTGGGTGTGCTGAGCATAGTTGTCCTTTTTTGGAGCGCGAGTGAGATGTTCAGTGCGATAAACCTGGCGATTAATCGCGCCTGGGATATTCGCCGGATCCGCCCCTTCTACGTTAGAAAAGTCCGCGAACTGGGCATGGCATTAAGTACGGTTATTCTATTTCTTCTCTCCCTGGGAGCTAGTGCCATCATTTCGATTTTGCGCGGAGTATTTAACTTCCCTGTAGCGCAACTGATAATAGTAGACGTGGGTAGCAGGCTGGTAGCATTCCTTCTTATGCTGGCGGTCTTCCTGTTACTCTATAAACTCATCCCGAATACAAAGACATACTGGCGTTATATCTGGCCAGGAGCGCTCCTGGCCGCTGTCCTTTTCGAAATCGCCAAGACTTTATTTATTTTTTACCTTGCGAACTTCGCTAATTACCAACTTATCTATGGTTCTATCGCCTCTATTATTGTACTGCTCGTCTGGATATACTATTCGGCATTCATCATGATTCTGGGCGCGGAATTCACTTTCCAATATGCTCGCATGCGCTACTCGGTGACTGCGTCAT